>NZ_JBEOVN010000007.1:0-92190 GCF_040295565.1 Streptomyces sp. NPDC002785
GCCGCACCGTGTGGTGCGGCGGCCCTCGTCGTTTCCACGGTCCCGTACGGCAGGATGAGCGCCATGCCAAGCGCAGAAGACACGAGTGTGGACCAGGAACGGCCCGTCGTACGGCCCACGCACCAGGACGAGATCGCGGAGGCAGGCAGCGAGCTGATCGGCGGCCGGTCGGGGCGCTGGACACGGCTCGGCAGCACGGCACTCACGCCCGTGGGCGTCATCGCGCTGGTGGCCCTCGGGATGTTCGCGCTGGGCATGGTGCAGAAGCTGCCCTGCTACAACTGGGCGTGGTTCAGGGGCGCCGGTTCGCAGTACACGCACGCCTGCTACTCGGACATTCCGCATCTCTATGTCGGACGTGGTTTCTCAGACGGTCTCGTGCCGTACTTCGACCGGCTGCCCGGCGACATGCAGTACCTGGAGTACCCCGTCCTGACGGGCCTGTTCATGCAGATCGCGTCCTGGCTGACACCGGGCGGATCCATTCAGCACCGTGAGCAGATGTACTGGATGGTCAATGTCGGCATGCTGATGATCTGCGCCGTGATCATCGCGGTCTGTGTCGCCCGCACCCACCGGCGGCGTCCCTGGGACGGGCTGCTGGTCGCCCTCGCGCCCGCCTTCGCGCTCACCGCGACGATCAACTGGGACCTGCTGGCCGTCGCGCTGACGGCTGCGGCGATGCTCATGTGGTCCCGGGGGCGGGTGCTGGCGTTCGGCATCCTCATCGGGCTTGCCACGGCCGCCAAGCTCTATCCCGTGTTCCTGCTGGGGCCGGTCTTCGTGCTGTGCTGGCGGGCGGGCAAATGGCGGGAGTTCGCCATGGCGACGTTCGCGGCGGCGGCGTCCTGGCTGGTGGTGAATCTGCCGGTGATGGTTTTCGCGCCGGAGGGGTGGAAGAAGTTCTACACATTCAGTGAGGAACGGGGCATCGACTTCGGCTCCTTCTGGCTGATCATCACACAACGCACCGGAGAAACCTTCGAGGTCACGACCGTCAACACCGTCTCGACCCTGGTGACTGTCCTGTTGTGCGCAGCCATCGGTGCGCTGACGCTGATGGCACCGCGCAGGCCGCGCTTCGCGCAGCTGGCCTTTCTCGTCGTCGCCGCGTTCATCCTCGTGAACAAGGTCTATTCGCCGCAGTACGTGCTGTGGCTGATCCCCCTGGCCGCCCTGGCGAGGCCGCGCTGGCGCGATTTCCTGATCTGGCAGGCGTGCGAGGTCATGTACTTCCTGGGCATCTGGATGTACCTCGCGTACACGACGAGCGGGGACAAGCACCAGGGGCTGCCCACGGAGGGGTATCAGCTGGCGATCACCCTGCATCTGCTGGGCACGCTGTATCTCTGCGCCGTTGTCGTACGGGACATCCTCATGCCGGAGCGGGACGTCGTACGGCGCGACGGGTCGGACGATCCGTCCGGCGGGGTGCTCGACGGGGCCGGGGACGTATTCGTGCTGGGGCGGGCGGCGCATCCATCGCGGCATGCCGTGCCCGCCGCCGAAGCCCCGCGGGTGGAATGGGGCGCGGCGCACGGACCGGCCGCCGACTGAGACGGGTCTGTCCAGGGGGCCGGGGCCCCTGGACAGTGTCTCGGCGCCTTCCTACCGGTCGACGAGGCGGTCGAACTGGGTGGTCGTGTGGCGCAGATGGGCCACCAGCTCGTCGCCGACCTTCGGCTCCTGCGCGTCCGAGGGGACGAACAGGATCGACACCTGCATGTGCGGCGGTTCGGCGAACCAGCGCTGCTTGCCGGCCCAGACGAACGGCGACAGGTTGCGGTTGACGGTGGCCAGGCCGGCGCGGGCTACACCCTTGGCGCGCGGCATCACACCGTGCAGGGCCTTCGGGGCCTCCAGGCCCACACCGTGCGACGTACCGCCGGCGACGACCACCAGCCAGCCGTCCGAGGCGGTCTTCTGCTGGCGGTAGCCGAAACGGTCACCCTTGACGACACGCGTGACGTCCAGAACGGCGCCCCGGTACTCCGTCGCCTCATGGTCGCCGAGCCACAGCCGGGTGCCGATGCGGGCGCGGAAACGGGTCTGCGGGAACTGCTGCTGGAGCCGGCCCAGCTCCTCGGCTCGCAGATGGCTGACGAACATGGTGTGCAGCGGCAGCCGGGCCGCGCGCAGCCGGTCCATCCAGCCGATGACTTCCTCGACCGCGTCCGAGCCGTCCGTGCGGTCCAGGGGCAGGTGCAGGGCGAAGCCTTCGAGGCGTACGTCCTCGATGGCGGCGTGCAGCTGCCCGAGCTCCTCCTCCTTGACACCGTGGCGCTTCATCGAGCTCATGCACTCGATGACGACCCGTGCGCCCACCAGGGCGTGCACGCCGTCCACGGAGGAGACGGACCGGATGACACGGTCGGGCAGCGGCACCGGCTCCTCGCCCCGACGGAACGGTGTGAGGACCAGCAGATCGCCGCTGAACCAGTCCTTGATGCGGGCCGCCTCGTAGGTGGTGCCGACGGCGAGCATGTCGGAGCCGAAGCGGATGGCCTCGTCGGCCAGCCGCTCGTGACCGAAGCCGTATCCGTTGCCCTTGCAGACCGGGACGAGGCCGGGGAACTGGTCGAGGACGGATTTCTGGTGCGCCCGCCAGCGCGCGGTGTCGACGTAGAGGGAGAGCGCCATGGCCGGCCCGGACCTTTCTGGTGGCTGCGGTGTAGCGGAGGTGTGCGGAGCTTGTTGAACTGCCGGTCGCAGAACCCGTTGAAGGGTCTGTCGGAGTGTCTATCGGATCGAAGTCCCCATTGAAACGAATGAAGCCGGTTTCGTCAGCGGGACGACGCGTATCAGCGGCGCGACATGTAGATGTCGAGCGCCTTGTGCAGCAGCTTGTTGAGCGGGAAGTCCCACTCGCCGATGTACTCGACGGCTTCGCCGCCGGTACCGACCTTGAATTGGATCAGACCGAAGAGGTGGTCCGTCTCGTCGAGCGAGTCGCTGATGCCGCGCAGGTCGTAGACGGTTGCGCCCATCGCGTACGAGTCGCGCAGCATGCGCCACTGCATTGCGTTCGAGGGCCTGACCTCGCGCCCGATGTTGTCGGACGCGCCGTACGAGTACCAGACGTGGCCACCGACGACGAGCATCGTCGCCGCGGACAGGTTCACGCCATTGTGTCGCGCGAAATAGAGCCGCATGCGGTTGGGGTCCTCGGAGTTGAGCACCGTCCACATGCGCTGGAAATAAGAGAGCGGGCGCGGCCGGAAGCGGTCGCGGACCGCGGTGATCTCGTACAGCCGCTGCCATTCGGCGAGGTCCTCGTAACTGCCCTGGACAACCTCGACGCCGGCCTTCTCGGCCTTCTTGATGTTGCGTCGCCACAGCTGGTTGAAGCTCTTGAGGACGTCTTCGAGCGACCGGTTGGCCAGCGGGACCTGGAAGACATAACGCGGCTGTACGTCACCGAATCCGGCGCCGCCGTCCTCGCCCTGCTGCCAGCCCATCTTCCGCAGCCGGTCCGCGACTTCGAAGGCGCGCGGTTCGATGTGGGTGGCCTCGACATCGCGCAGGCGCTTCACATCGGGGTCCTGGATACCGGACTTGATGGCGGCCGCGTCCCAGCGGCGAATGACGACCGGCGGACCCATCTTCACGGAGAAGGCGCCCTGCTGCTTGAGATGCGCCAGCATCGGCTGCAGCCAGTCGTCCAGGTTGGGCGCGTGCCAGTTGATGACCGGACCCTCGGGAAGGTACGCGAGGTACCGCTTGATCTTGGGCAGCTGGCGGTAGAGCACCAGACCGGCACCGACCAACTCGCCGCTCTTGTCGAACCATCCGAGGTTCTCCGAGCGCCATTCGGTCTTCACATCAGCCCACGCCGGGACCTGGCAGTGACTCGCCGCAGGCAGATTCTGGATGTACGCCAGATGCTGCTCTCGGCTGATGGTCCTCAGGGTCAGGCTCATGCGGGGCGCTCCTCGGCAGGTGTGTCCCCATCGGTCAGGGGCTCCGGCTCTCGCGCCGAAGCCTACTGCGACCGAGGAGCGCGCCGTCTGGCCCTATGGGACCTTGCCGGTCCGTCCGCCGGGACCCGGATGGCCCCGTCCTTGCACGGGGAGCGGCGCCAGGCCCCTGTACGGGGTCCTCGCACCGGGCCCGTGCGTCCGGCTGTGACTGTTTGCGTCTGTCTCGAATCAGCCCACCACGCCGCCGAAGAGGCCGCCGTGGGCCATGCCCAGGAAGAACCCGATGGCGGATGCGCCCAGGCCGATGATCAGCGGGAACCTCTCTCGCGTGGTCACCGAGACGTACTGCCCGTACGCAGCTGTGAGGATCCCGATGAGTCCGGCCCACGAACTGATCAGATGCAGGCTGTGGAACATCGCCGTCACGAAAGCGAGGGCACCGAGAACCAGGGTCACCACCACCAGGGTTTCCTGGAGTGGATGGGTCTTGCCGTCCGTGGCGAGAAGAGAGACGGGAGGACGGGGTCGAATTGCCTGTGCCATGGAATACCTCCTGGCCGAAAGGCGGCGCATCGTGGCGCCGCTCACACCCGATGTGTACAGATTGCGTCTCCTGAGCACCGGATTTCAACCGGAAGCCGGTGGGCGGGTAGTCTGTACTCTCTGCACCGGTGTCTGCCCAGGCCAGCACGTCAGCCCCTCTCGACAGAGGACGTTGTCAGTGGCGGCTGTTTTACTCGGAGACACTGTTGCTTACGCATCACGACCCTCCTGCCACGGAACGACCGTGGCCGCTGAGTCCAAAGGAGGTGGGTTCCACATGCGTCACTACGAGGTGATGGTCATCCTCGACCCCGATCTCGAGGAGCGCGCTGTCTCCCCGCTGATCGAGAACTTCCTCTCCGTCGTCCGTGAGGGCAACGGAAAGGTTGAGAAGGTCGACACCTGGGGCCGTCGTCGTCTCGCTTACGAGATCAAGAAGAAGCCCGAGGGCATCTACTCGGTCATCGACCTGCAGGCCGAGCCTGCGGTCGTCAAGGAGCTCGACCGCCAGATGAACCTGAACGAGTCGGTCCTCCGGACCAAGGTCCTCCGTCCCGAGATCCACTGAGCATCTAGCTCAGCGGTCATCGGGTTCGAGTAGCAGCAAGCAGCCAGAAGCAATCCCCGCCGAGAGGTTCACCCATGGCAGGCGAGACCGTCATCACGGTCGTCGGCAATCTCGTCGACGACCCCGAGCTGCGCTTCACCCCGTCCGGTGCGGCGGTCGCGAAGTTCCGTGTCGCGTCCACTCCCCGCATCTTCGACCGGCAGACCAATGAGTGGAAGGACGGCGAAGGCCTGTTCCTTACCTGCTCGGTCTGGCGGCAGGCGGCGGAGAACGTCGCCGAGTCGCTCCAGCGAGGCATGCGCGTCGTCGTGCAGGGCCGGCTGAAGCAGCGGTCGTACGAAGACCGCGAGGGCGTCAAGCGCACGGTCTATGAGCTGGACGTCGAGGAAGTCGGCCCCAGCCTCAAGAACGCCACGGCCAAGGTCACCAAGACCACCGGTCGCGGTGGTCAGGGCGGCCAGGGTGGATACGGCGGTGGTCAGCAGGGCGGCGGCAACTGGGGCGGCGGTCCCGGTGGCGGTGGCCAGCAGGGTGGCGGCGGCGCTCCCGCCGATGACCCGTGGACCACGAGCGCGCCGGCCAGCGGCCAGCAGGGCGGGGGCCAGCAGGGCGGCGGAGGCGGTTGGGGCGGAAGCTCCGGCGGTTCCGGCGGCGGCTACTCGGACGAGCCTCCCTTCTAGGGCAGCTCGTACTCCCACTTCTTGATCACACAGGAGAAACACCATGGCGAAGCCGCCTGTGCGCAAGCCTAAGAAGAAGGTCTGCGCGTTCTGCAAGGACAAGACCCAGTACGTGGACTACAAGGACACGAACATGCTGCGGAAGTTCATTTCCGACCGCGGCAAGATCCGTGCCCGCCGCGTGACCGGCAACTGCACGCAGCACCAGCGTGACGTCGCCACGGCAGTCAAGAACAGCCGTGAGATGGCGCTGCTGCCCTACACGTCCACCGCGCGATAAGGGAAGGGTGACCGAATCATGAAGATCATCCTCACCCACGAGGTCTCCGGCCTCGGTGCTGCGGGCGACGTCGTCGACGTCAAGGACGGGTACGCCCGTAACTACCTGGTTCCGCGTGGCTTTGCCATCCGCTGGACCAAGGGTGGCGAGAAGGACGTGGCGCAGATCCGCCGCGCCCGCAAGATCCACGAGATCGCCACGATCGAGCAGGCCAACGAGATCAAGACCAAGCTCGAGGCCGTGAAGGTCCGTCTGGCCGTTCGCTCCGGCGACGCCGGCCGTCTCTTCGGCTCCGTGACCCCGGCCGACATCGCCTCGGCGATCAAGGCTGCCGGTGGCCCCGACGTCGACAAGCGTCGCGTTGAGCTCGGCTCGCCGATCAAGACGCTCGGCGGACACCAGGTGTCCGTGCGTCTGCACCCCGAGGTCGCTGCGAAGCTCGGCATCGAGGTCGTTGCTGCCTAAGGGCACAGCTCACCAGAGCAGGTGAAGGGCCGTACCCCACGGGGTATGGCCCTTTGCCGTTTCACGTGAAACTGGGGCGTCGGCCAGTGGCTCAGCGAGTGGCTCCGGTGACGATCCACTTGCCCGATCGTGTGCGCAGCCAGAGCGTCACCATGCGGACGGTCATCATCAAGACCATCGCCCACCACAGCGCGGTCAGGCCGCCACCGAACGTCGGCACCAGCAGGGCGACCGGGGCGAAGACGACCAGGGTGATGAGCATGGCCCAAGCCAGATATCGCCCGTCTCCGGCACCCATCAGCACTCCGTCCAGGACGAAGACCACGCCGGCGATCGGCTGGGACAGCGCCACCACCAGCAGCGCCGGCAACAGCGTGTCCTGAACGGACTGGTCGCCGGTGAACAGAGGCACGAACAGCGGCCGGGCAAGGACGATCAGTGTCGCGAACACCATCCCGGAAGCGATGCCCCACTGAACCATGCGGAGACATGCCTCGCGTGCGCCCTTGGCGTCATCGGCTCCCAGGTAGCGGCCGATGATGGCCTGCCCTGCAATGGCGATGGCGTCGAGGGCGAATGCCATCAGGCTCCAGAGGGAGAGGATGATCTGGTGCGCGGCGATCTCGGTGTCGCCGAGGCGGGCTGCGACGGCTGTGGCGATCATCAGCACGGCACGAAGCGACAGCGTACGGACCAGCAGTGGAACGCCTGCCTGGGCGCTGGCTTTGATGCCTGCGGCGTCGGGCCGCAGCGAGGCGCCGTGCCGGCGTGCCCCCCGTACCACCACGATGAGATAGGCCGCGGCCATGGCGATCTGTGCGATCACAGTGCCCCAGGCCGATCCGGCGATACCGAGCCCGGCGCCGTAGACGAGTCCTGCATTGAGGGCTCCATTGGCCGCGAAGCCTCCGATGGCGACATAGAGCGGGGTCCGGGTGTCCTGCAGGCCACGCAGCACACCGGTCGCGGCCATCACCACGAGCATGGCCGGGATGCCGAGGCTGGAGATCCTCAGATACGTGATGGCGTAGGGGGCTGCGGTGTCGGAGGCACCGAAGACGTCCACGAGCCAGGGCGCTGCGGGGAGCGCGATGGTGATGACGAAGATGCCGAGCAGTAGGGCCAGCCAGATGCCGTCCATGCCCTGCCGGATCGCGGAGGCCAGATCGCCCGCTCCGACCCGCCGCGCCACTGCCGCGGTGGTGGCGTACGCGAGAAAGACGAAGACGCTGACGGCGGTGGTCAGCAGGGCGGCGGCGACGGCCAGGCCGGCCAGCTGCGGTGTGCCGAGATGGCCGACGATGGCGCTGTCGACCATCACGAAGAGCGGCTCGGCGACGAGCGCGCCGAAGGCGGGGACGGCGAGCGAGATGATCTCGCGGTCGTGCCGTCGACGACTGGGCGACGGGGGTGCCGGGGCCTGGATCATAGGGGCCAATCTAATCTTCCACAGGTAATGGATGCAATGCCTTGGTAGTCCTTACATTTGCTGCGGCTCGGCATTCTTCCTTGCGCTGTTTGTCGTGATCTTGTGCTGACTCGGAAAGTTTTTCTCCCCCACAGCTCGTGGATGGAGAAAGTCCAGGTCAGAGCCTTGGTGATGTGGGCGTTATGAGTTTGTCCACAGTGCTGTCCCCCGCTCCGTGCACAGGTTCCGCGGAGTTCTCCACAGCATCTGGTCCGTCGTCCACATGCCCTGTGGATAACCAGATTGGCTGACGGTGCTGAGCGGCCTACCGTAGTCCGGCGCCCGCACCCCGTTCCGGTCCTGGAACCCCGCTGAACTCGACGTGCCGGAACCGGAGTCGGGCGTCTTGTTTGTCGGTGCTGTGCCGTAAGAAAGAGTGGCACGGCGAGGTCCGCGGAGCGGACGGGAGGAGGCGGCCGGGTGAGTATTCCCGAGCCTTTGGACGACCCCTGGGCCGACACTGGTCCCAGTGACCGTCTGCCCGTTTCCCGCCAGCGCCGCGGCGAAGGCCGGGACCGCGGCGAGCAGCGCGAACGCGGCAGCGAAAGCGGCGGATGGGAGGGCGGTTCTCCCGGTTTCGAGCGGGTGCCGCCCCAGGACCTCGATGCCGAGCAGTCGGTCCTCGGCGGCATGCTCCTGTCCAAGGACGCCATCGCCGACGTAGTGGAGATCATCAAGGGACACGACTTCTACCGTCCCGCCCACGAGACCGTCTACCAGGCGATCCTCGACCTCTATGCCAAGGGCGAGCCGGCCGACCCGATCACGGTGGCGGCCGAACTGGTCAAGCGCGGCGAGATCACCAAGGTGGGCGGAGCTCCGTATCTGCACACCCTCGTCCAGTCCGTGCCGACCGCGGCCAATGCTTCGTACTACGCGGAGATCGTCCACGAGCGGGCGGTTCTCAGACGGCTCGTCGAAGCCGGGACGAAGATCACGCAGATGGGATACGCGGCCGACGGCGATGTCGACGACATCGTGAACTCCGCGCAGGCCGAGATCTACGCCGTCACCGAGCAGCGCACCAGCGAGGACTACCTGCCGCTCGGCGACATCATGGAAGGCGCTCTCGACGAGATCGAGGCGATCGGTTCGCGCAGCGGCGAGATGACCGGGGTGCCGACCGGTTTCACCGACCTCGACGCCCTGACGAACGGCCTGCACCCGGGCCAGATGGTCGTCATCGCGGCCCGTCCGGCCATGGGTAAGTCCACTCTGGCGCTGGACTTCGCACGGGCCTGTTCGATCAAGAGCAACCTGCCCAGCGTGATCTTCTCCCTCGAAATGGGGCGTAACGAGATCGCGATGCGACTGCTCTCGGCCGAAGCGCGGGTGGCGCTGCACCACATGCGTTCCGGCACCATGACCGATGAGGACTGGACGCGGCTGGCCCGCCGGATGCCGGATGTCTCGGCCGCCCCCCTCTATATCGACGACTCCCCGAACCTCTCCATGATGGAGATCCGGGCGAAGTGCCGTCGCCTCAAGCAGCGCAACGACCTCAAGCTCGTGGTCATCGACTATCTCCAGCTGATGCAGTCCGGCGGCTCGAAGCGTGCCGAGAGCCGCCAGCAGGAGGTCTCGGACATGTCCCGAAACCTCAAGCTGCTCGCGAAGGAACTACAGCTCCCGGTCATCGCGCTCTCCCAGCTGAACCGCGGCCCCGAACAGCGCACGGACAAGAAGCCGATGGTCTCCGACCTGCGTGAATCCGGATCCATCGAGCAGGACGCCGACATGGTGATCCTGCTGCACCGCGAGGACGCGTACGAGAAGGAGTCCCCCCGCGCCGGCGAGGCCGACCTGATCGTCGCCAAGCACCGTAACGGCCCGACGGCGACGATCACCGTGGCCTTCCAGGGCCACTACTCGCGCTTCGTGGACATGGCGCAGACCTGAGCGGTGCTGTTGTGGGATCCCAGATCCCGT
This sequence comes from Streptomyces sp. NPDC002785, assembly GCF_040295565.1. Lineage (NCBI taxonomy): Bacteria > Bacillati > Actinomycetota > Actinomycetes > Kitasatosporales > Streptomycetaceae > Streptomyces > Streptomyces sp. NPDC002785. Next base: position 9,854 of record NZ_JBEOVN010000007.1, read on the forward strand.
GTCCATTTCCCACTTGTGATGTCCACTGCGTGGCCAAAAGGACAGGGCAACGGGATTCATGCCGAGCGAGTGGGCAGTTCCCCTCTTTGTGTACGGGACCATCCCGGTCGGCGTCTGCGTGCGTGGCTGGGGCAGGACCCCGGTGTTCGGCGGCCAGTAGGGCTGCCTTGGGCAACGCGGGGTTGGTGGTCCGATGGGTACAGCGGTGGTCGCGCCGGTACGACTGAGTGTCCGGCGTGGTGACGAGACCGTGGTGGAGGACCTCGAATGGCCGTCGGCGCCGCTCGACCTACTGCGGGAGGCCCGGCCGTGGCGGACGTTCCGCTGGTTCAAGGGGCAGCAGCACTATTCGGGTACGTATTGGTCAGCCACCGTGGGCGACCACGTGATCTACGAGTCGCGGCTGGAGCTGGGGCGGCTGATGTTCGCCGACTTCGACCCAGCGGTGCGGCACATCGTCGCCCAGCCCTTCCTGCTCAAGGCCGACGTTGACGGCAAGGTCCGCAAGCACATCCCGGACTACCTGCTGCTGACCGACGACGGTCCGGTGGTCGTGGATGTCAAGCCGCGCCACCGGCTTGAGAGGCCGGAGGTCGCCTTCACGTTCGCGTGGACACACCAGGCGGTCACGTCCCGCGGGTGGCGGTACGAGGTGTGGAGCGAGCCGGTCCCGCAGGCCCTGGAGAACATCCGGTTCCTGGCCGGTTACCGCCGCACCTGGCTGTTCGACCCCGACCTGGTGGCCGCGCTGAGGGCCGCAGACCTGGATGGGATGTCACTGGGCGATGCCTTCCGGCTGCTGCCGGATCGTCCTCGGCCGCTGGTGAAGTCGGCGGTGCTGCACCTGCTGTGGTCCGGGCATGTGACGATCGCGCTGGACCGTCCGCTGAGCGCAAGGCACGTGTTGCGGAGGTTTTCCCGATGATGTTGTCAAACGGCACTGGTTCAGCGCTGGATGGTGACAGCCATCTGCGGCAGAACCCGGCCAGTAATGGAGCCGGAAGGGACGTTTCCCACGCGAACTGCGCCCATCGCGCGGTAGAAGGGTTCGGCGTTCGGGTCCGCGTCGATCGTGAACTGGGCGAACCCCAGCTCTCGTGCGGCAGCGAGGGTGTGTTCGAACAACAGGCGGCCGATCCCCTGCCCGATGGCCCGCGGCTCGACGAACATCATGCCCAAAACGCCAGTGGGCGGCTCTTCTTCGAGGGTCGTGAAGCCCAGGATGTGGCCGTCCTTGTCAGCCACCGTGGCTCGCCGACGTGCGACCTCATTCGCGTCAACGGTGAGCTCGTCTCTGCACGCCTCCAGAAATTCGGCGTCGTAGCCCCAATGCGCCTTGGAGCGAAGTGCCAAGTCGCTGAGAATCTCTGCTTCCGTGACCCTTGCCGGCCTGATCAGCACGCTCACCTATGCCTCCTGTCAGATGTGGGTCTCTCGATCTTCTCATCCTGCCTTTGCCTGGGGCAGACCCACGAGAAAGGTCGAACCTCATGAGCGGGGCTGGGACGAAGCTGGGAGTGGGAACACACTTCCGCCTGGACGGCGAGACGGTGGAGGTTGTGGAGTTTGCCAGCCTGGCCACGGGCATGGAGGTTGTCCTCAAGGACGGGCGTGACCGACTGGCCCGGATGTCGCTGCGTGCGCTGCTGACCTCCAATCGCGCCGAGCTGATCCACGACAGGTCTGGCCCGTCATCTGCCGATGACGGGGACGTTGCGGCCGTGGTGCTGAGCCGGCTGACCACGGAGGAGAAGAAGGAGGTCCTGGAGCGGGCCGAGCACATTCGGGAGATGCTGACGGGCTATCGCTCCGGCAGCGAGGACCTCCCGCGGCCGGATGAGCCCCGTTCCCATTACGCCCCTGGCCTGCCGTTGACAGGCCGATATGAGGCCAAGGCCGCGGAACTGGGAGTGACTGAGCGGACGGTGCGCCGGTGGGCACGGGCCTTCCGCGATTTCGGCGAGGCTGGACTGGTGCCGAAGACCACGCAGGCGGACAGCGGGCTGGGCAACGCCGATCCGCGCTGGGTCGAGGCCGCGGAGGAGGTGCTGGCGGAATACGAGGAGGAGTCGCGCCCCTCGGTGAAGGTGGTGCTGGAAGAAGTCGAGGCCCGCGTCAAGACCAAGTTCAAACTGGTCAAGATTCCGGTGCCGCCGCGGACGACGGCCTACCGGTGGATGCAGGAGCTGGAACGTCGCCATCCGACGTTCCGGCTCAGTACCCAGCGCAACCGGGACATCGCCGACCGGCCAAGAAAGGTCTACGGCAAGCTGCGGCCCACACGGCCGGGCGAGTACGTGCTGATGGACACCACACGGCTGGATGTCTTCGCGCTCGACCCGTTGACGCTTCAGTGGATGCAGGCGGAACTGACCGTCGCGATGGACTGGTACACCCGCTGCATCATCGGTCTGCGGGTGACTCCGGTATCGACGAAGGCCATCGACGCCGCAGCGGTTCTCTACCAGGCATACCGTCCCCAGCCGGTTCCGGAGAGCTGGCCCAGGGAGGCCGCCTGGCCCGAGCACGGCATTCCGCGCGGGGTGCTGGTGGAGGCCGAGGCCGTGCACGGGCCCGTCACCGGGGTCTGGGGCCCGAAGGTGGCGCCGGAGACGTTGATCGTTGACCACGGAAAGATCTACCTGTCGGCGCATCTGACCAGCGTCTGCCGCCGGATGGGGATCTCGGTGCAGCCGGCGAGGCTTCGCACGGGCCGGGACAAGGGACCGGTGGAGCGGTATTTCCGCACCCTGCGTGAAGACCTGCTGCAGCGGCTTCCCGGCTACAAGGGGCCGGACATCCACTCGCGCGGGCTGAACCCGGAGAAAGACGCCTTCTTCTTCCACCACGAGTTGGAGGCGATCATCCGCGAGTGGACCGCGGTGACGTATCACCGTAGGCCACACGCGGGGCTGATCGACCCGCACCTGCCGAAGGTGGAGTTGTCTCCGGCGGCGATGTTCGAGCACGGCCTCGCGCGGGCGGGCTACATCGAGGTGCCCCGCGACCCGCACCTGGCCTTCGAGTTTCTCGACGTCACGATGCGCACGGTCCAGCACTACGGCGTCGAGATCAACGGCCGTCGCTTCAACGGTGATTGCCTCGATGGGCTGCGGGACATGGCCGGCTCCGACATCGACCTGGACAAGCGGCGGCTGGAGTTCTTCGCGGATCCCGACGACGCCACACGGATCCACTTCCGGGACCACGAACGCCTCTGGCACACCCTTGAGTGGGAGCATGCACCCGGCCTGGACATGCCGCTGAGCGAGGAAGCGCTGCAGTTCGCCCGACGCCTGGCGGCGAAGGAGTACACCTATCCCGACGACCGGCTCGCCATGGCCCTGCTGCTGAAGCGGTGGAACCTGGGCCTGGGCACCTCCCTGGTCGAACGGCGGATGGCCCTGCGGCTCTCCCGCGAACAGGCCGCTCTGGAACTCCCGAAGCCGCAGGCTGACGCCGTCAGCTCGCTGCCGTCGGTCGCCCGCGTGCTGTCCCTTCCCGAGCAGTCGGCGCCCCCGGCGATCGAGACCGCCCAGGAGCCGGAGGCGGGCGATGACGACGCCGACGGCTTGGAGGAGCTGGACGAGGAACTCGACTTCTACGCGACCGCCTTGAAGGACGTCGATGACGATGAGTAAGCCGACCCGAGCCCAGGCCGAGGACGATCTGCGCTCCCGGCTGGATCACCTCACGCTGTCCCGCAAGGAAGGCTTCGCTCGCCTCGCGGAAGCCCCGCGCCGGATCCGTCCGGAACTCCTGTCCCAGCGGCAGCTGAAGAAGCTGTGTGAGGAGGCCTTGGCCGAGTACAACCGGGCCCGCCGCCAATGGCACGCCAACCTCGGCCCGCTGGGAACCCCGCAGATGAAGGCCCTACACGAGGATCTCTGGGACATCTTCGACAGTAACGATCAGGACAGCGACAAGGTCAAGGGCGGGATCGCTCTCGATGCCTTTCCAGGGCTGGGCAAGACCACGGCCGTGCTCGCCTTTGCTCACAAGCTCCACCGCCGCGTCATCCGAGAGGAAGGCAAGTTCACCGACGCCGGGCATGAGCGCTGGCCTGTCTGCCGAGTCGGTTTGACCAGTAACACCGGGATGCGTGACTTCAACCGGGCCATCTTGGAGTACTTCGGGCACCCCGGCCGTCACCGGGGGACGGCTGCCGACTTCGGCTATCGCGCGCTCGACTGCGTCTTGTCCGCGGAGACGAAGCTGCTGATCGTGGACGATCTGCACTTCCTGAGGTGGCGGAACATGAGTGGGATCGAGGTCAGCAACCACTTCAAGTACATCGCCAACGAATTCCCCGTGACCCTCTTGATGGTCGGCGTCGGCCTGGAAAAGCGGGGGCTGTTCACCGAGGGATCAACCTACGAGGACGGTGTCCTCGCCCAGACCGGACGCCGCACGACCCGGCTGGGCATGGAACCGTTCGACATCAAGACCGGGCAGGGTCGCCGCGGATGGCGCGACACCCTCCTCGCGATCGAGGAACGCGTCGTCCTCGCGAACAAGTACCCCGGCATGATCGCGGACGACCTGTCCGACTACCTCTTCGCCCGCAGCACCGGACACATCGGCTCGCTCATGACGCTGATCAACCGCGGCTGTCAGAGAGCCGTACGCACCGGCGCCGAGCGGCTGGACGAAGACCTGCTGAGCAGCGTCAAGAACGATGCCGCTTCCGAGGAGGCCCGCCGGGAGCTGGAGCTGGCCTTCGAGACCGGCAAACTGACCAGCCGCCTCAAGTCCCCTTCCAGGAAGGCCGCATGACTGACAGGCTGCGGACTCTGCCGATCCGGGTCGCGCCGCTTCCTGGCGAGGCCCTGGACTCTTGGCTGGAGGCACTCGCCCAGCGATTTCGGACACCGCTGGGCGAGGTGATGCGCAACATCGGCCTGCCGCCCAGGCATAAGGCCGGCAGGCGCCTGCCGGGCACCCCCGTGGACTGGACCGTCATTCTGGGCCCGCAGCAGAAGGCGGCGATCTCGATGACGACGGGCTTGGATGAGGCCCGTCTCCAGGCGATGACGCTGCAGCACTATGACCAGCGGGCCCTGAAAATCGATCACGAGCATCACGCCGTCCAGCTCACCGTCTTGTGGGGCCGCGGCAGTGGGTCTCGCTTCTGCCCGGACTGCCTGGCCGAAAACGGCGGCCGTTGGATGCTGTTCTGGCGGCTGGGCTGGGCCTTCGCTTGCCTGAAGCATCGCCGGATGCTGGCGGACTGCTGCCCGCGCTGCGGGCGCGTCCCCCGTCGGCTCCCCCGAAGCCTGCGGTCTGTTCCCGACCCTCTCCGCTGCGGCAACACACCCTTCCGAACGGGCGGAGCCGTCACCGGCGGCTGCGGCTTCGACCTGACCGCAACCGAGCCCCTTCGCCTCAGTACTGACCATCCGGCGATCACCGCCCAGAGGCTGCTGACCGACGTGATCGAGAAGGACGCCGCGGATTTCGGCGCGTACGCCCTCGCGCCGCAGGCGGCGTCCTCGGCACTGACCGACATCCGAGTCATCAGCGGGCGTGTGCTGTCCCTCCTGCCTGATGACGACCTCCCTCGATGGGCATCAGCCGATCTCGCCGACGCTCATCTCCACCCCGACCCTGACCGCCTGCTCGCCACTCGGGCCGAAACCAGACCGGGCTTCATGGCGCCGCCAAGGGCTGTCACCGCCGCAACCGCTGTCACCGCTGCCCTGCACGTGCTGAACCAGCCCGACGTTCACCGGGCCGGGGCTGCCCTACGTCCGCTGCTGGAGACACTCCGCGGAGACGATCCGCAGAACAGTGCAAGCACGATCAACGGCTGGGGACGCCAGGGAAGCCACCTCCTGGCGTCCGTTCACCTCGCCGGCCTCGCACCGTCGAGCCGCCCCGGAACACAGCTTCGACACCGTTTTCCTACCGCGATTCCCCGATTTCCGGCGAAGACAGAGACAGACATCATGGCGCGAAGCCGGAAGATTCCCAGCGTCTTCTGGGGTTCCTGGGCTGTCCGTCTGATCCCGTCGCGGGGCGCGATTGCTTCTCGGGTCCTGGCGCCTGCCTTTGCGGCCATCCTCCTGATCGTCGACAGCCGAGCCGAGTTCCACACTGCAACGCGCCACCTCGGCAGCGTAATCAACAAAATCGACATTTCCCGGGTTCTGCAACGACTGGACGACGACCCGACCTGGCCTGACATCGCCACCGCCTTGATTCGCTTGGTCGACCACCTTGATGCCGTCGACGCCCCCATCGACTACGCCCGTCGCCGCAGCCTGGACTACTCCCGGCTGCTGCCGGCCGAGCAGTGGGCTGCCATCTGCCGCCGCACCGGAACCCCATCAGGCCAAGGTCTCCGCGAGCGGGTCATGCGCTGTCACCTGTTCCAGCGGATCAGCGGATTGCCGATCGAGGCCGCCCCTGGACATCCCGGCGCCAAGGACGCCGAGTTCCGTGGGGACTACGCCCACGACACAGCCCTGAGACCCCCAGAACTGGCCCAGGCACTGGACGAACACGCCCGGAACTTCCTCGCCGAGCACGGCATCCACGACGAGCCTGTCATCTGGCAGCCCCCTATCAGCTTGATGGACGGGCTCACCCTGCCGGGCCCCGACCCTGACCGTGTCGACATCGACCTCCTGCACCAACTCGTCCGCGAGCGCGAACATCCTGTCCGGCACGCAGCTGAGACCCTCGGCATCAGTATCGAGGCTGTTCGCCAACTCCTGGACCAGCAGCCAGCTCCGATGCTCTCCCTCACGGATGCCCAGTCCAAAGCCAGGGGGAAGATCTTCGTCAAGGCGATGGAGGTGCTGCCGAAGTCCGAACTGTCCCGGCTCTACCTGGAGGAATACCGCTCGTTTCAGCAGATCGCTGATCTCTCCGGCTTCTCCCGCCCGACCTTGATCCGTCTTGCACGGACCTACGGCATCCCTCTGCGGGACGGCCCTCAGGACTACAACCGCCACGGGACCATCGACCGTGACTGGCTGTTCGAGCAGTACGTCGACCTTGGCCGAACCCTCCCCGATCTCGCCCGCGAGAAAGGAATGAGCGTCGCCAACATGACCAGATGGGCCCACCGTCACAGCATCCCGCTACGTCCTCGTGGGGGACGTAGTCACCGCAGCGCGCTGCACTCAGCCGATGCGGCGGTCCGCCATCCCGAGATTTTGCGCAAGGCCTTCACCGGCCGGCACGCCGAACAGCGGCTGCGGCGCTTCGCCCGGTGCCTGGCTTACCCGACCCTCACCGAGGCAGCTCACAGCATGGGCATCCACCCACCCGTTCTCATCGACCAGGTCCGGCTCTTGGAACAAGACTTCGGAGAACCTCTCCTGAAGCGAGCTGAGTGCAACCGCACCATGCGGGCCACGGAGTTCGGGCAACAGGTGGCCGACGCAGTCGAGGAAATGGACACTTCACCTGGGAAAACCTCAGTGGACAACTGATGGGACAGGGACGAACTCAATGGTCAGAGAGGTGGCAGTGGACAAGCCGGAACGGAACCTACAGCTGTGAAATGGGTTCGCCACAGCCTGGGTTCTGCGGGTAGTTGTTGAGGATGACCTCTCCATCTGAACAGTTGCTCCCTGGTACGCAGCGCGCTCTGCTGCACCGCATCGCCACCGCACAGTCGGAAGGCCGGGCGCCCTCGCTCGTCGCCGCGGTACAGAGGCAGGGGCAGATCGTCTGGAGTGGCTCCCGCAGTTGCGTGGACGGCCATGCCCTCGATGCTGACACCCAGTTCAGGATCGGCACCAAAACCTTTACGGCAGTGCTGGTCCTGCGGCTGCGTGACGAGGGACTTCTGGATCTGGACGACCCGCTGGAGAAGCATCTGCCCGACACGGGCGTTGGTGGAGTCACTGTCCACCAACTCCTGGGCCACAGCGCGGGACTGGGTGCCGAGTCACCCGCACCCTGGTGGGAGAGGACTCCGGGCACACTGCGGCCCGAGCTTGCCGATGTACTCGGCGAGCAGACGCGGATGCACACTCCAGGCCGCCGTCACCACTACTCGAACCCTGGCTACACACTGCTGGGCGCGCTGGTCGAGAAGGTACGCGGGGCGAGCTGGGCGGAGGTGCTTCATCACGAGATCCTGGAACCGCTGGGCATGCACCGCACGAGCACCCAGCCGCAGGCACCGCACGCAGGCGGCTGGGCTGTACATCCCTGGGCCGATGTCATGCTGCCCGAGCCGACCGAAGATCTCGGACTGATGGCCCCCGCCGGCCAGCTGTGGTCCACCACCGGCGACCTCCTCCGCTTTGCGGCCTTTCTCGCCCAGGGAGACGGCCGGGTGCTCCGTGCCGCCTCCGTGGAGCAGTTGCGTGAACCGGCCGCGCCGACCGAGTCCGGTGACTGGGAGTCCAATTACGGTCTGGGCCTTCAGCTCGTCCGGAGAGACGGCCGCACGCTCTTCGGGCACACAGGCTCGCTGCCCGGCTTCCTGGCCGCCCTGTGGTTCAGCATCGAGGACGATGTGGCGTCCGTCGTTCTCACCAACACCACGTCGGGGCTGATGGCCGGTGGTGTTGCCGCCGACCTCGTGAAGATCGTCGCCGAGGCCGAGCCCCGCATTCCGGAGCCCTGGCGCCCGCTGCCTGAGGCGGACGCGGAGCTTCTCACGCTGACCGGTCCTTGGTACTGGGGCACAAGCGCGAACATCCTGCGACTGGCTTCAGACGGTGGGCTGGACCTTCAGCCCCTGCGGGGCAATGGCCGCGGCGCCCGTTTCACCCCACAGCCCGACGGCACCTGGATCGGTCTCAATGGCTATTACGCGGGGGAGACGCTGCGTATCGTCCGGAACGGCGACGGCAGTGTGAACCATCTCGACCTGGGTTCGTTCGTCTTCACGCGGGAGCCGTACGACCCTACGGCGGCCGTTCCCGGCGGTGTGGACGAGGGCGGGTGGCGGGGCCTCGGAGCCTGAGCACCACGTTTCACGTGAAACGGGCAGGCGGCGGCCGACTCAGGCCGTCAATTCCCGTTCCAGTGGGGTACGGAAGCGTGGAGTGATCCGTGCTTGGCCCACCCATTGAGACAGTCGGGATGCCTCCGCCTCGACCGTGGCGGTGGCATCCCGGCCGATGTCGGACAGCAGCCGCCCGGGACCGCGGGCCGCCAGGGCGGCAAGGGTCTTCCGTTCGGTGTCGGCGAGCCAGCGTTCGTCAAGTCCACTGCCGTCGTCCGCCAAGTGCTTGAGGAAGGTGCGGCGTTCCTTGGCGGCCACGGCCCGGGCGTTCGAAGCGCCGATGTATGGGGCGAGTTCCCGCGATACGACGAAGAGGGTGTTGCGCATGGAGAGCTGCCGGACCAGCGAGACGTCTTCATAGAGAGCTCGCTCCACCGCGGCGATGCTTGCCTCGGACATACGGGCGCACGCAGATGGCGGCGTCGGTGGCGTGCAGAGCGACGACCGCATCGGCCACGGACACCGGAAACATGGTGCGTACGGACGGGGCCAGGAGATGTCGCCGCCCGAGCCTGATCCTGCGCTGTTCGTCACTGATGCGGTGCACAGACAGCCCCTTGGACTCCGGACTGCGATCAGAGCGCGAGCTTGAAGCCCACGTGGCTGGCGGTGAAACCGAGCCGCTCGTAGAAGCGATGAGCATCGGTCCGGGTCGCATCAGACGTCAACTGGACCAACTGGCAGTCCTGGCGCCGGGATTCGTCCACTGCCCATTCGATCAGCTGGGTGCCGAGGCCGCTGCCGCGCTCGTCGGCGTGGACACGGACGCCTTCGATGACCGAGCGGGTCGAGCCGCGCCGGGAGAGTCCGGGGATCACCGTCAGCTGCAGGGTTCCGACGACGCGGCCCTCACGCACGGCGACGACCACGTGCTGGTTCGGGTCGTGGGCCAGCCGCCGGAAAGCGGTGCGGTACGAGGTGAGGTCGTCCGGCGACTCACGCTGTGCACCCAGCGGATCGTCGGCGAGCATGGCCACGATCGCGGGGATGTCGGCGAGGGCCGCAGGGCGTATTTCCAGATCGCTCATGATCGACAGAGTACGTAGATCACGCGGACAGCGCGGGGATTCGCCCGGCCTGCTCGGAGAACTCTTAGCGGCTGCGCAGCGGCTCACGCGACCTGTACGGGGGCCTTCAGCTCTTCGACCGCCCTGACGAGTGGGGCCATCTCGGGATTCTTGGCGGCTTCGTCGAGTGCGGTACGCAGCGCGGTCTCATTGGTCGGCCGGGCCTCGGCGAGCAGGGTGAGGCCGGCCTCGGTGACATCGGTGTAGATGCCGCGGCGATCGGTGTCGCAGAGATACCGGGTCAACAGTCCGCGGTCCTCGAGGCGGGTGACCAGACGGGTCGTGGCGCTCTGGCTGAGCACGACGGCGTCCGCGACCTGCTTCATCTGGAGATGGCCGCCGGGACCGTAGTGCTGCCTGCTCAGGACGTCGAGCAGGGAGTACTCCCGCACGCTGAGACCGTGCCCGGTCTGCAGCGCCCGCTCGATACGGGCCTCGATCTTCCCGTGGAGCAAGGAGAGGGCGCACCAGCCCTGCGAGAGGGCGGTCAGTGCGGGGTCTGTAGCTGTCATGCGGTCTCTCCTCCGTTTCGGAGCTGCTTGCGTCCAGGATAGGCGACCTACGCAATAGCCTGCGCTTGCAATTAATCAGCGTCTGCAATTATTGTGTGCGCCTGTAAGGTGCAGACGCAATCTTCAGGGAAAGTGAAACCCATGCCGCTCGCGCTCCTCGCCCTCGCCATTGGGGCTTTCGGTATCGGAACCACCGAGTTCGTGATTATGGGGTTGCTCCCCGAGGTTGCTGCGGACTTCCAGGTCTCGATCCCGACCGCAGGATTCCTCGTCACGGGATACGCCCTCGGTGTCGTACTCGGCGCACCGCTGATGACGGTCCTCGGCACCCGCGTCACCCGTAAGCGCATGCTCATGCTGCTGATGGGGGTGTTTGCCGTGGGCAACGTCGTCTCCGCGGCCGCCCCGGTCTTCGGTGTGATGGTCGCCGGCCGCGTGATCACCTCGCTTGCCCACGGTGCCTTCTTCGGCATCGGATCGGTCGTGGCGGCCGATCTGGTCGCTCCGCAGAAGAGGGCCGGGGCGATCGCCATGATGTTCACCGGCCTCACCGTCGCCAATGTCGTCGGCGTACCGCTGGGCACCTACATAGGACAGGGCGTCGGCTGGCGGACCACATTCTTCGTCGTCGCCGCGCTCGGTGTCATCGGCCTTCTCGGTGTGGCCAGGCTCGTCCCCGAACAGCCCCGGCCCGTGGGCGTACGACTCCGCCATGAGCTGGCAGCCTTCCGCGATGTGCAGGTCCTGCTCGCCATGGCGATGACCGTGTTGGGCTTCGGCGGAGTCTTTGCCGCGATCACCTACATCACCCCGATGATGACCGAGGTCGCCGGTTACTCCGCTTCCTCCGTCACCTGGCTCCTGGTCCTCTTCGGGCTGGGCATGGTGGGCGGCAACCTGCTCGGCGGCAAGTTCGCCGACCGCCATCTGATGCCGATGCTGTATGTGTCGCTGGGCGCCCTTGCCGTGGTCCTGTCCCTGTTCACCCTGACCGCCCACAACAAGATCGCAGCGGCCATCACCATCGTGCTGATCGGGGGCCTGGGCTTCGCCACAGTGCCGCCGCTGCAGAAGCGGGTGCTCGACCAGGCAGCCGGTGCTCCGACCCTCGCCTCCGCCGTCAACATCGGTGCATTCAACCTCGGCAACGCGCTGTCGGCATGGCTCGGTGGCCTCGTCATCGCAGCCGGCCTCGGCTACACCGCACCCAACTGGGTCGGCGCCGCTCTAGCCGCCTCCGCCCTGGTCCTCGCGGTCGTCTCCAGCGTTCTGGAACGTCGCAGCATGGTCGCCCGGGGCCGACTCGTCACCCAGCACAGCCCTGAACCGGTCGCGACCCCCGCGCCCCAGCGCTGACCACCCCCCTCACACCACCCCCCTCACACACAGCACCACATCGCACCAAGGAGTCATCCCCATGAGCACCACCACTGTCGCCGTCGCCCCGCTGACCACCCCGGAAGCCGAAGCACTCATCGATGCGGCCCGCGGCACCGCCGAAGCCGCCGGTGTCGCCGTTGCCATCACGATCCTCGACGCGGGCGGCCACCTGCTGGCCTTCCGGAGGGATGACCAGGCGGTTCTCATCGCGGGCGAGACCAGCACACGCAAGGCATACACGGCCCTTCAGCTCGACGCCTCCACCGCCGACCTCGTCGACGCGGTCCAGCCGGGCGGGCTCTTCCATACTCTGCCAACCGCCCTCGACCGGCCGCTGCTCTTCATCGCCGGTGGTGTCCCGGTCCACCGCGACGGCCGGCTCATCGGCGCCATTGGCGTCGGCGGGGGTGCACCCGACCAGGACCACGCCTTTGCGACGGCTGCCGTGAAGGCTCTCGCCTGACGCTCGCACCGCCCACGGTCGGTGTCGGTTCAAAGCCGCGTGAGTCAGCCCGTCGCTACGGTCAGCGGAGCGTAACGACGGGTCCAGTCGCCCGGCAGGTCCGAGGCCCCGTAAGCCATCACCGTGGTTTCGGAGCCGTTTTGCAGACCGCACTCCTTGAACCAGTCGAGCAGCTCCGCATGGCGCGCGTCGATGTCCGCGCGCAACGGTAGATCCGTCGCCTCTGCGAGCGAGGCGACGAGTGCCTGAGCGGTGGCGGTGTCGGGCGCGATCAGCGGGCCGACCACATGTGTATGAGCGCTTGGCCAGGTCGCTGCATAGCCGACGAGCTTTCCGTTGTCTTCCGCGACCCGGATGTGATCGGCATACGCGGGCAGCCGGGCGAGGACATGCGTCCGGTCTGAGCCGAAGATGGCCGTGTCCAGCCTGATCACGGCTTGCAGGTCCTCCGCCGTGGCCGGGCGGACGGTCACAGCGGACGCTCTGTCGCCGGTCGGCCGGAAGAACCCGGTGACCCGCTCGACGCGGCCCACGACGGCGAAGCCGAGCTGTTCGTAGAGCGGTTGTCCCGCGGACGTCGCATACAGGCTGAGCGGGGTGCCGACGGCCTCGTCCATCACATGGCGCATCAGGTGGCGGGCGACTCCCTGTCGCGCATATCGCTCGGCGACGAGCAGCATGCCGATGGCAGCCAGTTGCGGGCCGTAGGAGGTCACCACACAAGTGGCCATCAGGCCTTTGCCCCTGGGATCGTCCATGCCATAGGCGGTTCCTGCGGAGAGGAGCAGACCCCATCTGTGCTCATCGCGTGGCCATCCGCGGTTCTCGCAGAGATCGGCGCAGGCGACCAGATCACCCAGGGTGAGACGCCGAACAGACAATTCGGCGAGCGGACGGGGCAGAGGGGTGGGCATGAAGGTCAGGCTGTCCGACGAGATGATCGCTCGTCCACTTCTTTACCCACTGCGGCCAGGATGCGCAGCCGTCGGCCGCGCCGGGTCAACCCCCAGGGCTTCAGCACTGATACCGCGGTGATGAACAGATACGTTGCCGTCGCCACCGACGGAGCGACCACCAGGTTGATACCGACAGTGCCATGTGTCGCCGCTTCATTGATGCCGGGGCGCAACGAGAAGATCGACAGTGCCGTGGTGATCAGGGTGACGCGGGCAGGAGCCCGCCGGTGACCGCAAGCAGGACCCGACTGAGCCCGCGGGCAAGGGCCGCGGGCCCTGTGGGGGCGTAAGGCGACCAGAAGACCTTCGAGGCGAGGCACAGTATGGATGGCCCGAGGCCGTGCGCCAGTGCGGCCCGTGGCACGAGTGCGACGCCTATGTCTCGGGCCCGCCCGGCGTGATCCGTAGCAGCGTGGACGTGCTCAGGGATCGGCATGCCGGCCGAGCGCATTCGGCACGACTCCGTCGAGGCACTGGCGACCATCGGCCCCGACTGACCCGGGAGCGGAAGCCTCAGCGCTGCCCCAGAAAGAGAGGGCTGTCAGCCCTGAACCCGGAAGCGGCGGCCGGTCAGCCCAGGTCGGGCGCGTGCATCGCCCGTACGCCCTCGATATTGCCGTCCAGGTAGTGCCGCAGCGACAGCGGTACGAGATGAACCGCAGCGATTCCCATCCGGCTGAACGGCACCCGTACGACGTCGTACTTCCCGCACGGATCCTCGATCTCGGGGCCGTGGCGTCGGGACAGGTCCATCGACTCCAGTCGGCAGACGAAGAAGTGCTGAACTTTGACGCCCTTCACGCCGCCGCCCTCGATGTGCTCCACGGTGTCGACGAAGCAGGGGACCACATCGGTGATCTTGGCGCCGAGCTCCTCGTCCACCTCACGGTGCAGAGCGTCGACGACGGTTGCGTCCTCGGGTTCGACCCCGCCACCCGGCGTGAGCCAGTACGGATCCACCCCGGGCTTGGTGCGCTTGATGAGGATGAGGTCGTTGCCGTCGAGCAGGATGGCGCGTGCGGTGCGCTTGACCACAGGACGTTCGGTCATGGCAAGAGAGTGGCCCACGGAACCGGTTCTGAAACACCTGACCCGTATCGGACCGCCCTGCGCTCACCAGTCGGCGGCAGCGCGCAGCAACAACTCGTGGGGACCACGAGACTGCACTGGAACGACCTCCCCACCGCCACCCGCGACGCCGTCCTCGCCTGCACCGGCCCCATCTACGCGGCGACGACCGCGGACAGAGGGGAGGCTCGGACCGTCCGTACCACCGGCCGGCTCAGCTCTCGCCCAGCGCCGCGTCCAGTGCCCGTTCCACATCAGCCACCAGGTCGTCCGTGCTCTCGGCACCGACCGAGAAACGGATGAAGCCCTCCGGTACGGCATCACCGCCCCAGCGTGCCCGTCGCTCGGCGGTGGACCGCACACCACCGAAGCTCGTCGCGTCATCGACCAGCCGCATCTCGGTCAGAAAGCGCTCGGCCCGCTCGCGGTCGGGCAGTACGAACGACACCACGGAGCCGAAGCGCCGCATCTGACGCACGGCGTTCGGATACGAAGGGTCGGTGGGCAGGCCGGGGTACCGCAGCCCGGTCACCTTCTGGCGTTTGACCAGCGCCTCGGCCAAGGCCAGGGCGGTGGCGCACTGCCGGTCGATCCGCAGCTCCAGCGTGGCCAGCGAACGGTGCGCGAGCCAGGCCTCCATCGGTCCCGGAATCGCCCCGACGACCTTGCGCCAGCGCCGTACACCCGCTGCCAGTTCGGGATCGCGGCAGGTCACATGGCCCAGCAGGATGTCTCCGTGCCCGGTCATGCCCTTGGTGTCACTGGCCACCGAGAAGTCAGCCCCCAGTTCCAGCGGGCGCTGGCCGAGCGGCGTGGCGAGGGTGTTGTCGACAGCCACCAGAGCGCCGGCCGCGTGTGCGGCCTCGACCAGCCGGCGTACGTCGCAGACGTCGAGCCCGGGATTGGACGGGGTCTCGATCCACAGCAGCTTGGCGCCTTCGAGGAGCGCCAGCTGTGCATCGCCGCCGGTCGGCGCGGTCCGCACCTCGACGCCGTACGCCTCCAGCTGCTCACGTACCAGCGGCAGCGCCTGATATCCGTCGTCGGGCAGCACGACCACATCGCCGGTGCGCGCCTGGGACAGCAGCACGGCCGAGACCGCCGCCATTCCGGAGGCGAAGACGGTGGTCTTGACCGGCTCCCCCGGCGCCTCCAGCTCACCGATGGCGCGTTCCAGATGTGTCCAAGTCGGATTGGTGTCCCGGCCGTAGGTGTACGGACCGGTCGGTTCACCGGAGAGATGAAAGTGCGCGGCGAAGACCGGTCCGGGCAGAGTGGGCTCGAACTGCTCCGGTTCGGGCAGCCCGGCCCGTACCGCCCGGGTTCCGTCACCCATGGTGTTCATTCCGCTTCCTCACTTTTCTCCCTGGTGTGACACCCGTCCGATCTGCACTGTTTCAGTAGGTGTCGGGTCAGTCCTCGTCGGGCAGGACGACGTTCAGCGCCCACGACACGATCGAGATGATCAGACCGCCGAGTACGGCGGTCCAGAAGCCGTCGACATGGAAGCTCAGGTTGAACTGACCGGCCAGCCAGGAGGTCAGCATCAGCATGAGCGCGTTGACCACCAGGGTGATCAGCCCCAGCGTGAGGATGAAGAGCGGCAGGGTGAGCAGCTTCACGATGGGCTTGACCACAATGTTCACCAGGCCGAAGAGCAGGGCGACCACGATCAGCGTGAGTGCCTTGCGCCCGGTGCTGCCGCCGTTCAGCGTGATGTCCTGGAGCAGCCAGATGGCCACGGCCAGCGCACCTGCGTTGGCGATCGTCTTGACTACGAAATTCTTCATGTGTCTGATCGTGGCAGACACGATCGGTGGTGGACACCGGCAGGACAGCGGCAAGGGGCGGACAGGCCATGAAGGCATTCAGACTGGACGAACTGGAGGCGGAACGGGCCGCCAACGACGGCGCGTATCTGCAGTTCGTAAAGGAACGGAACATGTCCGTCGGTCTGTACGCGCTGGATGCCGGCGCGCTCGACCCGCAGCAGCCGCACAAGGAGGACGAGGTCTACTTCATTGTCAGCGGCCGTGCCTCGATCACGGTCGGCATGGAAACCACGCAGGTGGGCAGAGGAAGCGTGGTGTACGTACCCGCCGGGGTGGCCCACAAGTTCCACCACATCACCGAGGACCTGCGGATCATGGTGGTCTTCTCCCCGCCGGAGAGCTGAGCCGCTCCCGCGGAGGACCGGGCTCCGGTCTCAGGAATCCCTAGGGGGTCGATCAGGGGACTCCAAGGGCTGCGGAACCCCCGCCGGCCCCCTTTGCGCCTCTAGCATCGAAGTATCGAAACAGGAACTCACAGAGACGAGGCAAGGACGATGGCCGTGCGGGAGATATTCGCGGGGATGCCCTGGTGGGTGAAGTGGATCGCGGTGCCGGTCATCGCGATCGTCGTGTTCGGCGGTCTGATCGCCAGCGTGGTCGGGTTCGTGATCGGTCTGCTCTTCAAGGTTCTGGTCTTCGTGATCCTGGTCGGCGGACTCGTCTTCGTTGTACGCAAGTTCATGTCGTCCTCCTCCTCGCGCAGCGACTGGTAGGACGATCGGAAGCAGGCCGGGTGATTAGCCCAGCTGAGCTAAGCGCAGGACGAAACGACCCTCCTTGCGGATGCGGCCGATATGGTGACATTCCGCTGCCACCACCTGGGAATTAACTGTCCGTCACCACCCTGACCGGTGGTTTGTACGGCGTTCGGCCTCCGGACCCCAGTCATGCGGCGGCCTGTGGGGGCGGCCCCCACAGGCGGGCTGACCGCCCGTCACCACGCCTGGGGGTGACCGTTGACCACGGCATCGAGCACTGCCGTCCCGACGCTGATCGGTTCGGTCCAGCGAGCGCTGAGGCTGCTGGAAGCTGTGGGCGCCCATCGAGACGGGGCGCCCGCGAAACAGCTGGCCAGGGAAGCGGGCCTTCCCCTTCCCACTGCCTATCATCTGCTGCGCACCCTGACCCATGAGGGCTATCTGCGCAGGGAGAACGGCGTGTTTCTCTTCGGGACCGCCGCTGAGCGCCTGGCCGGCGAGGGTTCGCTGCAGAATCGTCGCAGCAGAATGACCGAGTCGCTGAGCCGCTGGCGCGACACCATCGGTGCACCGGTGTACTGCGCCGTCTACCGCGAGGGTGAGATCGAACTCATCGCGGTCGCCGGCGACCCCGCCACACCCGCGGTGGACGAGTGGGCATCTTTCCGGGAGACCGGGCACGCCCATGCGATCGGCCAGTGTCTGCTGAGCCAGCTCGACGAGAAGGCCCGCGAGGACCATCTGGACCGGCACCCTGTGCGGCCGCTGACCCGCTACTCGGTGAGAGACCGCCCGGCGTTTCTTGAACGATTGCGGTCGTTGGAACGAATGAAATCTGTCATCGAACGACAGGAGTACGCCTTGGGGACGGTCTGCGCAGCCATCCCGATCACAGCCGGATTCACCGCTGCCGCGATGGCGATTTCGGTACCGCTGGAGCAAGAAGACCGGTTGCTCCCCGCAGTCGAACAACTACGTGGCGAAGTATCCCACCTCTTGCGCTCATTCGTGTTCTCTATCAGTATCTGAAAAATCACTCCTTGTGATCTGCTATCGCGTGCACCACGATGGCGTCAATAGGGCCAGTGGGGATCATTCCTGGCCAGATTCATCTACTGCGGGGTTGGACGATGCGCGAGTCGGTTCAAGCTGAGGTCATGATGAGCTTCCTCGTCTCCGAGGAGCTCTCTTTCCGGATCCCGGTGGAGCTCCGGTACGAAGTGTGTGATCCATATGCGATCCGGATGACCTTCCATCTGCCCGGCGACGCCCCCGTCACCTGGGCATTCGGCCGTGAGCTGCTGCTCGACGGCCTCAACAGCCCCAGTGGTGACGGCGATGTGCATATCGGGCCCACGGAGCCCGAAGGGCTGTCCGACGTGCATATCCGACTTCAGGTGGGCACGGATCGCGCCCTCTTCAGGGCCGGTACGGCACCACTTGTGGCCTTTCTCGACCGGACGGACAAACTCGTGCCGCTCGGGCAGGAATGCACGCTGGGTGACTTCGAGGGCAACCTGGAAGAGGCCCTGGGCCGCATCCTCGCCGAGGAACAGAACGCCGGCTGAAGAGCACGGCGCCGCCAACCGGCCCGCCGGTCTAACGCAACACCTGCCGAATGGGTGAATCGCTCTCCGTATGGAGGCGTTCAAGGCCTCGTCCTGCGACGACGGCCCTTCCCGGTCCGTACGGGTGCCGAAGCTCCGGCTTCCGCGCCGACCCCCGTGCGGTCCGCGGAGACGACCAGCGCAGCGAGCACCGTCGTCACCGGCACCGAGGCGACCAGTCCGATCGAACCGACCAGCGTTCGTACGATCTCCTCCGCCACCAGCTCGCTGTTGGCCACCGTCCCCACGCTGCTCTGGGCGATCGAGAACAGCAGCAGCAGCGGCAGTGCGGCCCCCGCGTAGGCGAGCACCAGCGTATTGACGACCGAGGCGATGTGATCGCGCCCGATCCTGATCCCTGCCCGGTAGAGCCCCCGAGCACCCATCGTCGGGTTCGCCTGGTGCAGCTCCCAGACCGCCGATGTCTGGGTGACCGTCACATCGTCGAGCACCCCGAGCGAGCCGATGATGACACCGGCCAGCAGCAGACCGCTCATGTCGATGTGCGGGTACAGGCCGTGGATGAGACCGGTGCTGTCGTCGGTGTTGCCGGTCAGGTTCGCCCAGCCGATGAACAGCGATCCGAGCAGCCCGATCAGCAGCAATGAGATCAGTGTGCCGATCACTGCGACCGACGTGCGGGCGGTCGGGCCGTGGCACATGTAGAGCGCGATCAGCATGATGGCACTGGCGCCGACCACCGCGACAAGCAGGGGATTCGCGCCCTGGAGGATGGCCGGGAGGATGAACAGGGTCAGCACGGCGAACGACACTGCGAGCGCGACCAGTGCCATCACCCCGCGCATCCTGCCCACCGCGATGACGGCCAGGGCGAAGATCCCGGCCAGCAGAGTCATCGGGAACTTCCGGTTCACATCCGTCACCGAGTACTGCAGATCACGGGGTGCCTCGGGAGCGTATGCCACGACCACGCCCTGCCCCTTGCGCAACTGACGGGGTGCGTCGGGCTGGACGATCTCGACGAAGGTCCGGCCCTTGTCGTGACCGGTCGTCACCTCGATGTCGGCCTTCGCGCACAGCCCGGGCCCGCTCCCCGACGGCGGGGTGGTCTCGCCGCTGATGGGCGTCTGGGCGGCGTTCACGTCCTTGCAGTCCACCTTGTCGATATTCACCACCCTTCCCTGCTGGGTCTGCCGGTCGAAGCCGACACCGGTCCGCTCGTGCTGGGGCGCGCCGCCGGGCCAGAGCACCACCAGGCCGACGACGACCGCGGTGGCGAACGGGATGAGCACGGCCGCGATGACCTTGCGCAGATGCCTGGAGACGGGCGCGGCAGGGCCATGGCTGTGCGAGTGGCCGTGTTGATGGCCCTGCGGTTCGGTGTCGATATGGGGGGACGTCACCGGCCGATCATCGCAAGAAGAGAAAAGCCCTCTGTTCATTACGCCGGACAGGGCGCTAGCGTGGAGGAACCTTTGCACACGCGGGAGCTCGGAGCACCGGGCTGAGAGGGCGCTGATATCCGTACAACCGTACGGGAGAGGCTGCGCCGACCGCCGAACCTGTTACCGGGTAATGCCGGCGTAGGGAGTAGGTCTCATGACCACATCGGACGCACGCACGCCTGCCTCGAACCAGAGCGATGAGGCCGGGAAGTCCATCGGCTGGCACAAGGGGTATGTCCAGGGCTCACGCCCGGACCTCCGAGTTCCGGTCCGTCAGGTGCACCTCACCAACGGCAAAGCCGTGACGTTGTACGACACGTCGGGGCCGTACACCGACCCCACCACCGAGACCGATGTCCGTCGTGGGCTCGTACCGCTGCGGGAGAACTGGATCACCGCACGCGGCGACACCGAGGAGTACCCGGGCCGCCCCGCCCGCCCCGAGGACGACGGGCTCAAGCACACCTCGCCGCGAATGGGGTCTCCCCTGCTCGAGCGAAGCCGAGAGCTTGGGGAAGGGCTGCGCAACCTCGACGCGGTCTTTCCCGGTCGGCCGCGCCTGCCCCGTCGCAGCCGGGACGGGCAGCCGGTGACCCAGCTCGCGTACGCCCGTCGGGGTGAGATCACCCCGGAGATGGAGTACGTGGCGATCCGGGAGAACGTCGAACCCGAGGTGGTGCGCGAGGAGATCGCCGCGGGCCGGGCCGTGCTGCCGGCCAACGTCAACCACCCCGAGATCGAGCCGATGATCATCGGCAAGCGGTTCCTGGTGAAGGTCAATGCCAACATCGGCAACTCCGCGGTGAAGTCCTCCATCGAGGAGGAGGTGGAGAAGATGACATGGGCGACGCGCTGGGGCGCCGACACGGTCATGGACCTTTCCACCGGCCGCAACATCCACACCACCCGTGAGTGGGTTCTGCGCAACTCCCCCGTGCCGATCGGCACCGTTCCCCTCTACCAGGCCCTCGAAAAGGTCGACGGCCGGGCCGAGGAGCTGACCTGGAAGATCTACAAGGACACCGTCATCGAGCAGGCCGAGCAGGGCGTCGACTACATGACGGTCCACGCCGGCGTGCGCCTGCCGTATGTCCCGCTGACCGCCCGCCGCAAGACCGGCATCGTCTCCCGCGGCGGTTCGATCATGGCGGCGTGGTGCCTCGCACACCACAAGGAGTCGTTCCTGTACGAGCACTTCGAGGAGCTCTGCGAGATCCTCGCGGCGTACGACGTGACGTACTCGCTGGGCGACGGGCTGCGCCCCGGCTCGATCGCCGACGCCAACGACGAGGCCCAGTTCGCCGAACTGCGCACGCTCGGTGAACTGAACACGATCGCCAAGCGGTTCGGTGTCCAGACCATGATCGAGGGCCCGGGCCATGTCCCGATGCACAAGATCAAGGAGAACATCGACCTCCAGCAGGAGATCTGCGAGGAGGCGCCGTTCTACACGCTCGGCCCGCTGACCACCGATGTCGCTCCGGCGTACGACCACATCACCTCGGGCATCGGCGCGGCAATGATCGCGTGGTGGGGCACGGCGATGCTTTGTTACGTCACGCCCAAGGAGCACCTCGGCCTGCCCAACCGCGACGATGTGAAGACCGGCGTCATCACGTACAAGATCGCGGCCCATGCGGCGGACCTCGCCAAGGGGCACCCGGGGGCGCAGGACTGGGACGACGCGCTCTCCGACGCCCGTTTCGAATTCCGCTGGGAGGACCAGTTCAATCTGGCTCTCGACCCGGTCACGGCGCGGGAGTTCCACGACGAGACGCTGCCCGCCGAACCGGCGAAGACCGCGCACTTCTGCTCGATGTGCGGGCCGAAATTCTGTTCGATGAAGATCTCCCAGGACATCCGCCGTGAACACGGCGGTTCGCAGGCGGAGATCGAGGCAGGCATGGCGGAGAAGTCCAAGGAGTTCGCGGCAGCCGGCAACCGGGTCTATCTGCCGATCGCGGACTGATCCGTCCGACGCATGACCGAGTGGCGAAGACCGCGGCAGGCCTTCGCCACTCAGCCGCTGCTCTCCACGTGTGCATGGCAGGTTCCGGACGCTCGGTGCCGAAAAGCAGGTGATCAGGGCGGTTGCGTGTCCGTAGGATCCGCGCATGAGCGATAGCGCGGCGGAGACGAACGAGGCGGACCGGAAGCCGTGTTGGCGAGGACGGAAAGTCGCCTTCGTTCCCGTTGAAGTCGATGACGCCGAACTGCTGCAGGAGTGGCGGTCCGATCCGGCGACAGCTCATGCGATGGGCATTTGGCCACGTGCGATCACGTCGCTGCGGGAACGCATCGAGCGCGACCACGACGACCAGGACCGTGACGATTTCGTCGTCGTGCTTCCCGACGGCACGCCTGTCGGCCACGCGGCCCTGACCGAACAGGATGTCGCCGACGGTACGGCCGACGTCGAGCTGATGCTGGCTCCGCAGCACCGCGGTCACGGATACGGCACGGACGCACTCGACGCGCTGACGGACCTGGCGTTCGGAGAGTTGCCCATGTACCGCCTTCAGGCGGTCACCCACACGGACAACGCGGCCGCGCTCGCCGTTCTCGGCAGGTCGGGATTCGTCCAGGAGGGGATACGGCGATCCGCGTGTCTGCACCGGGGGCGCCGCCATGACGTCGCGGTGCTCTCACTGCTCCGTCCCGAGTGGGAGGCGCTGGCGCGCCCGAAGGCATGGGACCGCTGACCCACGCCGGTCCCGGCGCGCGGGCCGTTGGCCGACGCGGTGTTCCTGGTGGGGAGACGTTTTCCTCGCACCCGGTCAGTCCGGTTCATGCTCCGGGCCGCCGAAGTCGGGGCTGGTGAAGTCGGGGCTGGTGAAGGTCGGGCGAGGGCCCGCCGCCGGGCCGTCGTCCGGGCTGGAGAAGTCCGGTCGACTGTAGCCGATCTTCGGGATGCGGTTCGCCGAACGATGCGGTGTGCGCGACGCGGGGCCGGCGTCGGGGTCGGCGAGCGCGTCCCGCAGGAACGGCAGGATGCCGCGCTCCAGTAGTGCGTGGCGCCATGCCTCTCTGGCGCGCGCCACATCCTCCGGCAACTCGTTGTCGGCATCCTCGGCGGGCTGCGACGTCGACCCGTTGCGCAGCGCGGTGATGAGCAGCCCGGCGGCCGCGGCCAGGATGGCGGCGGCCATGACCGCAGCGAAGAACCAGCCTGCGGCGACCATCGTGGAGGCGAAGGACGGCGGCGGATTGAGCAGCCTCAGCAGATAGCCGGACAGTAGGAATATGAACGCGGCGATGCCGGCCAGCACAGGTGCCAGGACCGTGACGACGGCTCCTATGCCGGCGCCCGACTGGTTCGGACTGTCCGTGCCGGACCCTGGGCCCGATTCCTGGGCCGCCCCGTCGGCCGGTCCGCGCAGTTCTTCGCGGGCCTTCACATAGTGGTCGTACTCGGTGGCGGCCGTCTCGGTGATCAGCGCCGTGGCGTCCAGCGCCATGGTGCGCAGCTGCACGGCATTGAGCCGCTCGCCGACCGCGGCCAGATCCGGCCGTTCATGGGCGTGACGCAGTGCGTCGTCGAGGATCCGCTCGTACTCGGGGCGGTCCTCGGTCAGCAGGTGCGGAGCGCTGTTCATGTGCATCCCCCGATGCTCCGTAGGGCCTGAATACCCGCCTGGACCGGGCAGTTGGGCGGAAACGGAGGAGAGCCTGCTACTGATACGCCGATGGTAGAGCTCCCACGGCACGGGGTGACAGGGGGTTTCCGGAAATAGGCCCAGCGGTCGGCGTGGTCAGGTCGTGGATGCGTCTTCCCAGAAGAACGTCAGTCATGCAGGGGTAGTTGGACGACCAGTAGCTTTCCGGCCATGGTCACTCCGCCGTCCATGGCGATGGCGAGCCCGTCCGCGTACACGTGCGGACCTTCGACCACAGGGCCGGAACCGTCCTCGTCGTCCTCCGAGCCGACCTCGCCGAGAAGGTACGGAATGGGGCTGTGGCCATGGACAATGCGCTGCCCGCCGTAGGCCGACATCAGCTCCCGGACGGCCTGTGGCCCCGCCTCGTCGCGGAAGGCGAACCGCTTGGTGAGCTTCCGGAAGAGGTCCCAGCACTCATCGGCGTCGTTACGCGTGAGAATGGCGTGCACGGTTTCGTTGACGTCCTCGATGGTGGCGCCGTAGTCGAGGTACGCCGTCGTGTCGGAGTGCATCAGCAGATGCCCATCCTCCTCGACGATCGCGTCGAGCCGGGACATCCACTGGAGGTGGACGTCCTGAAGACGCTCCATGTCGTTCTTCTGGCCACCGTTGAGCAGCCACGCGGCCTGGAAGGTGGCGGTGCCCGCGCCGGAGTTCACCGGGGTGTCGCCGAACCGCTTGGCGCCGATGAGCAGCAGTTCGTGATTGCCCATCAGGGCCTTGCAGTAGCCGCCGGCGGCGGCGGCCTCGGCGGAGAGGCGCATCACGAGGTCGATGACGCCGATGCCGTCGGGGCCCCGGTCGGTGAAGTCGCCGAGGAACCAGAGCCGGGCATTGCCCGCGGACCAGTTGCCCTCGGCGTCGATGAGGCCCTGTTCGGCGAGGGCTGCGTGGAGTTCGTCCAGATAGCCGTGGACATCGCCGACGACGTACAGCGGTCCGAGTCCCGGATCCGGGACGGGCCGCGGGTCAGGGACGGCCTGCACCTGGATGGTGTCACCGCGATTGATCACGGGAAGGTCGCGCGCGGTGGGTGTGTACCCCTCCGGCAGCTCGTCTCCCGGAACGGCATTGCCCGGGTGCGGCGGTGAAGGCGGCACTGGAGTCTGCGCATAGGGCGGTACGCGGAAGTCACGCAACGTCGCAGTCCGCACCACGGGTTCCTGACCGGCCCCCTGTGTCATCGACCCCTCCACCACCGTCGCGCCGCCGTACACCTGACGGGCCCTGCTGGTCGGGCGGTCCGCGGTGTCGTGCGCCCATCATAGGAATGCGGATCGTGCTGTGTGACGCACCAGGGGTGGTGAATCCGGGCGCACATCAGGTTCACCGGCCGTTTAGTCCGAATTGGCCTGATCAATCCCTGGTGGGGGAGCGCGGTGCGCTGACCGTGGTGCGGGGCGGACGGCGTTGCGAGGATGTCCGGACGATGAGCTCTGTCGGTATGACCTGCTCCAACGGTCCGTCGTGATCCACGCCTTCGATGGCGTCGATCAGGAGCTGGACCACCGCCGTGCCGATTCTGCGCGGCTTGAGCGAGAGCGTGGTGATGGGGGGCTCGGTCGTCGCGTACACGGTGGATTCGCTGCAGCAGACCAGCAGAAGGTCCTCGGGGACGCGCAGACCGTACCGGCGGGCGGCCGCCAGCAGATCGGTGCCGTTGGGGTCGAAGAGCCCGTAGACGGCGTCGGGCCTGTCCGGGCGGGCGAGCAGCCGGTCGGCGGCGACCGCGCCCGCGCACGGGTCGTGGGCGGGGTAGGACTCGTACACCGGCTCCTGGCCCACGCGCTCGCACCAATGAAGGTACGCGGTGGTGGAAAGGCGGGTGTACGTGTCGGTGGTGGTGCCGGTGAGCAGGCCGATGCGGCGGGCCCCGGCGGCGGCGAGATGGTCGAGGAGGTCGAGCACGGCGGCCCGGTGGTCGTTGTCGACCCAGGCGGTGACCGGAAGGGTTCCGGCCGGCCGGCCGTCCGAGACGACGGGCAGCCCTTGGCGTACGAGCTCCGTGACGACCGTGTCCTGGTCGGAGGGGTCGATCACGATGGTGCCGTCGAGAGCGACGTTCGACCAGACGTCGTGGCGTGAGGTGGCCGGCAGGATGACGAGGGCGTAGCCGCGGGCGAGCGCGGCGGAGGTGGCCGCTCTGGCCATCTCGGCGAAGTAGGCGAATTCGGTGAAGGTGAAAGGTTCGTCCCCGTAGGTCGTCACGGTCAGGCCGATGAGGCCGGACTTGCCGGTACGGAGGGTTCGGGCCGCGGCGGAAGGGCGGTAGCCCAGGCGCTCTGCGACCTCACGGACATGGCGGCGGGTGGCGTCCGGGAGCCTGCCCTTGCCGTTGAGCGCGTCGGAGACGGTCGTGATGGAGACTCCGGCGGCGGCGGCCACATCCCGGATTCCCGCTCGTCCTTGCCGGCCGCCGCGCCGGGGTGTCTTCGTCCGGCTCACCTGGTGCTTTCCTGCTGCTGTCATGGCGAGCCGATAGTAGGGCTCGGACGGGAGGTTGGC
The DNA here is from genome assembly GCF_040295565.1 of Streptomyces sp. NPDC002785. Lineage (NCBI taxonomy): Bacteria > Bacillati > Actinomycetota > Actinomycetes > Kitasatosporales > Streptomycetaceae > Streptomyces > Streptomyces sp. NPDC002785. The sequence goes on from NZ_JBEOVN010000007.1 coordinate 35,981, forward strand.
CTGGTCGCATATTCACTTGTTGACAGGCACGTTTCTGCATGATCATTAATTATCAAATGTCTTGCAAATCAAGGATGTTGGCGGGATCAACCGCAGTATGTCATGCATCGAACCCGATGGGCCTACTAAATGGTCGATGTCTTGAAGAGGTCTCATCTCACCTCATTGAGGGATGCGCGCCACGGAGTGAGCCACCGGCGCACGTCAGCGAGGGAAGCGCTCCCCCCATTCCCGGTCGCATCGGACGAGTGGACGCTCCGAACCATTCGCAGCAGCGCTCAATCCTCATAAGGTGAGCAGTATTGATGTGTACAGACGGTCGAGGAGGACCTGCGGTGAGCGAGACGAGCCCCAAGCTGCGCGCCGAGCTGGACGGCGTTCCCGCCTATGTACCGGGCAGGCCGGCTGCCGCCGGCGGACCGGTTGCGTTCAAGCTGTCCTCCAACGAGAACCCGTATCCGCCGTTGCCCGGGGTGATGGAGTCCGCCCTGGCCGCGGCTGCGAACTTCAATCGCTATCCGGACATGGCCTGCACCGGTCTGATGAACGAGCTGGCCGACCGTTTCGGTGTGCCCGTCTCGCACCTCGCCACCGGAACCGGCTCGGTCGGTGTGGCGCAACAGCTTCTTCAGGCCACCTCGGGCCCGGGCGACGAGGTCATCTACGCCTGGCGCTCCTTCGAGGCGTACCCGATCATCACGCAGGTCAGCGGTGCGACCTCGGTGAAGGTTCCGCTGACCGACGGTGAGGTGCACGACCTCGACGCGATGGCGGACGCGATCACGGACCGCACCCGGATGATCTTCGTCTGCAACCCGAACAACCCGACCGGCACCGTGGTGCGCCGGGCCGAGCTGGAGCGGTTCCTGGACCGCGTGCCGGGCGATGTCCTGGTGGTGCTCGACGAGGCGTACAAGGAGTTCATCCGCGACGTCGAGGTGCCGGACGGCATAGAGATCTACCGGGACCGGCCCAATGTGGCGGTGCTGCGGACGTTCTCCAAGGCGTACGGCCTGGCCGGTCTGCGGGTCGGTTTCGCCGTGGCCCACGAGCCGGTGGCGGCCGCGCTGCGCAAGACGGCGGTGCCGTTCGGGGTCAGTCAGCTCGCGCAGGACGCGGCGGTGGCCTCGCTGCGCGCCGAGGACGAACTCCTGGGGCGGGTCGGCTCCTTGGTGTGCGAGCGCGACCGGGTGCAGCGGACGCTGGCGGACCAGGGGTGGACCGTGCCGGAGTCCCAGGCGAACTTCGTCTGGCTGCGGCTCGGGGACCGTACCGCCGACTTTGCCGCGGTGTGCGAGCGGGCCGGCGTGGTGGTCAGGCCATTCGCGGGCGAGGGTGTGCGGGTCTCGATCGGGGAGGACGAGGCGAACGACCTGTTCCTGAAGGTGACGGAGTCGTACCGCAAGGAGCTGTAGAGCGGCGTAGGCCGCCTGCGCACGCCGGAAGGCCCAGGGCCCCGTACCTCGCTCGCCGAGGTGCGGGGCCTTTGCGTTCGCGGTCTGAGGGGTGGCCGGAATGCAGCGCTTCCCGGTTGTCTGCTTCGGGGGGGATTGATCGGAACATCCCAAGAGGGGCACCCCGCCCGAACGTCCCGAAAGTCCGTGCGTCATAATTGCTTGTGAATGTGAACGCGTTCACAAGCGTGTCTTATTTTCTCCCATGATTAGTCGGATTTATAGGGCAAACTGCCGGTGTGACTACGGCGACGTAAGGAGAAGACGACGTGGAGCTAGCTCTGGCGCCGGAAACCCTGGCGCGATGGCAGTTCGGTATCACCACCGTCTACCACTTCCTCTTCGTCCCACTGACGATCTCTCTCGCCGCGCTCACCGCCGGCCTGCAGACCGCCTGGGTGCGGACGAACAACGAGAAGTACCTCAGGGCGACGAAGTTCTGGGGCAAGCTCTTCCTGATCAACATCGCCATGGGCGTCGTCACCGGCATTGTCCAGGAGTTCCAGTTCGGTATGAACTGGTCCGACTACTCGCGGTTCGTCGGCGACATCTTCGGTGCCCCACTCGCGTTCGAGGCGCTGATCGCCTTCTTCTTCGAGTCAACGTTCATAGGGCTGTGGATCTTTGGCTGGGACAAGCTGCCGAAGAAGATCCATCTCGCCTGCATCTGGATGGTCTCCATCGGGACCATCCTGTCCGCGTACTTCATCCTGGCGGCCAACTCCTGGATGCAGCACCCGGTCGGCTATCGGATCAACAAGGAACGCGGCCGGGCCGAGCTCACCGACTTCTGGCACGTGCTCACCCAGAACACCGCGCTCGCCCAGTTCTTCCACACCGTCACCGCCGCCTTCCTGGTCGGAGGCGCGTTCGTGGTCGGCATCGCCGCCTTCCATCTGGCGCGCAAGAAGCACATCCCGGTGATGCGGACCTCGCTCCGGCTCGGACTGGTCACCGTGATCATCGCCGGACTTCTCACCGCCATCAGCGGTGACCAGCTCGGCAAGGTCATGTTCAAGCAGCAGCCGATGAAGATGGCCGCCGCCGAGGCGCTCTGGGAGGGGCAGAACTCGGCGCCCTTCTCGATCTTCGCGGTCGGCGATGTGGCCAAGGGCCACAACACCGTGGAGATCTCGATTCCGGGGATACTGTCCTTCCTCGCGGACGGCAGCTTCACCTCGTACGTCCCCGGCATCAACGACATCAACAAGGCCGAGCAGGAGAAGTTCGGCCCCGGTGACTACCGGCCCAACATCCCGGTCGCCTTCTGGAGCTTCCGCTGGATGATCGGCTTCGGGATGGCGTCGTTCGCCATCGGCATCCTCGGACTGTGGCTGACGCGGAAGAAGTTCATGCTGCCGCCGGGGCTGCGGACCGGTGAGGACGAAGTGCCCCATCTGGTCCTCTTCAAGAACAAGGCCCTCAGCCCGAAGTTCGCCAAGTGCTACTGGATCCTCGCGCTCTGGACACTGCTCTTCCCGCTGATCGCCAACTCCTGGGGCTGGATCTTCACCGAGATGGGCCGCCAGCCCTGGGTCGTCTACGGCGTGCTCCAGACCCGCGACGCGGTCTCCCCCGGCACCTCGCAGGCTGAGGTGCTCACCTCGATGATCGGCTTCACCCTGCTCTACGCCGCGCTCGCGGTGATCGAGGTCAAGCTGCTTGTGAAGTACATCAAGGCCGGACCGCCGGAGCTCACGGAGGCCGACCTCAACCCGCCCACCAAGATCGGCGGCGACGACCATGACGGCGCCGACCGGCCGATGGCCTTCTCCTACTGAGAGCAGAGGAGCTGCGAGATGGAACTCCACGACGTCTGGTTCGTACTCATCGCCGTCCTCTGGACCGGCTACTTCTTCCTGGAGGGATTCGACTTCGGGATCGGTATTCTCACCAAGCTGCTGGCCCGCGACCGGAAGGAGCGGAGGGTTCTGATCAATACGATCGGGCCCGTCTGGGACGGCAACGAGGTGTGGCTGCTCACTGCGGGCGGTGCGACCTTCGCCGCCTTCCCCGAGTGGTACGCCACCCTGTTCTCCGGTTTCTATCTGCCGCTGCTGATCATCCTGGTCTGCCTGATCGTGCGGGGCGTCGCCTTCGAGTACCGGTCGAAGCGTCCCGAGGAGAAGTGGCAGACCAACTGGGAACACGCGATCTTCTGGTCCTCGCTGATTCCGGCCCTGCTCTGGGGCGTGGCCTTCGGGAACATCGTGCGCGGCGTGAAGATCGACGCCGACATGGAGTATGTGGGCACCTTCTGGGACCTGCTCAACCCGTACGCCATCCTCGGCGGACTGGTCACGCTCACGCTCTTCATCTTCCACGGTGTCGTGTTCGCAGGGCTCAAGACCGTTGGGGACATCCGGGAGCGGGCGCGCAAGCTGGCGCTGAAGCTCGGGCCGGTCACCGCGGTGCTCGCACTCGGCTTCCTGATCTGGACCCAGATCGACAACGGCGACGGCTGGAGCCTGCTGGCGATGATCATCGCCGTGGTGGCGCTGGTCGGTGCGATAGGTGCGATCGCGGCGGGACGTGAGGGCTGGTCGTTCGCGCTCTCCGGCGTGACCATCGTGGGCGCGGTCGCGATGCTCTTCCTGACGCTCTTCCCGAACGTCATGCCGTCCTCGCTCAACGACGCCTGGAGCCTCACGGTCACCAACGCCTCGTCAACCCCGTACACGCTGAAGATCATGACCTGGTGCGCGGGGATCGCCACGCCGGTCGTCCTGCTCTACCAGGGCTGGACGTACTGGGTGTTCCGTAAGCGCATTGGTACGCAGCACATCGCCGAAGCGCACTGAACGCACCTGGGGCCTGTCCGACCCTGACCCGCCGGACAGGCCCTGGTCCGCCTACCGAGCTCACTGGGGCTGTTTCACGTGAAACCGATCGACCCGCGCCTGCTCCGTTACGCCCGCGCCACCCGCCTCTTCCTGGCAGCCGTGGTGGCACTCGGAGTTGTCGGGGCGGCGCTGGTCATCGCCCAGGCCATGCTCATCGCCGAAGTGGTGGTGGGCGGGTTCGAGGACGGACTGACCGTCTCCGGGCTGCGGACTCCGCTGATCCTGCTCGCGGCCGTCGCGGTCGGCCGGGGGCTGGTCTCCTGGCTGACCGAACTGGCTGCGTACCGGGCCAGCGCGGCGGTCAAGTCCGAACTCCGCGGGCGGCTGCTGGAGCGGGCCGCGGCGCTCGGGCCGGGCTGGCTGAGCGGGCAGCGCACCGGCTCCCTGGTGGCGCTCGCCACCCGTGGAGTCGACGCCCTCGACGACTACTTCGCGCGTTATCTGCCACAGCTCGGGCTCGCGGTGGTCGTCCCGGTGGCGGTCCTTGCCAGGATCGTCACCGAGGACTGGGTCTCGGCAGCGATCATCGTGGTCACGCTGCCGCTCATCCCGCTCTTCATGATCCTGATCGGCTGGGCCACCCAGTCGCGGATGGACCGCCAGTGGCGGCTGTTGTCCCGGCTCTCGGGGCACTTCCTCGACGTGGTCGCCGGACTGCCGACGCTGAAGGTCTTCGGCCGGGCCAAGGCACAGGCCGAATCCATCCGCACCATCACCTCGCAGTACCGGCAGGCCACGCTGCGGACGCTGCGGATCGCGTTTCTGTCGTCCTTCGCCCTGGAGCTGTTGGCGACACTGTCGGTGGCCCTCGTCGCCGTCACCATCGGCATGAGGCTCGTGCACGGCGAACTCGACCTCTACACCGGCTTGGTGGTGCTGATCCTGGCGCCCGAGGCCTATCTGCCGATCCGTCAGGTCGGCGCGCAGTACCACGCCGCCGCCGAGGGGCTCTCGGCCGCGGAGGAGATCTTCTCGGTCCTGGAGACCGAGCCCCGGCCGGGCGGTACGGAGGACATTCCGGAGTCGCTGCGGCTGGAGCTGGAGAAGGTGACCGTACGGCACGAAGGCCGTACCGAAGCTTCGCTGGACGGGGCCTCGTTGGTGGTGGACGAGGGGGAGACCGTTGCCCTGGTCGGCCCGAGTGGCGTCGGGAAGTCCACTCTGCTCGATGTGGTGCTGGGATTCACGGCACCCGACGAGGGGCGGGTACGGGTCGGCGGCGTCGATCTGGCGACGTTGGCACCCGAGCGCTGGCGGGAACGGATCGCCTGGGTGCCGCAGCGCCCGTATCTCTTCGCGGGCACGATCGCGGAGAACGTACGGCTGGCTCGGCCGGACGCGGACGAGGGCGCCGTGGTGGCGGCGCTGCGGGACGCGGGGGCGTACGACTTCGTGGCGGAACTGCCGGACGGCGCGCAGACGCTCCTCGGCGAGGACGGTGCGGGCCTCTCCGCCGGGCAGCGCCAGCGCCTCGCGCTCGCGCGGGCCTTCCTCGCCGACCGGCCGCTGCTGCTGCTCGACGAGCCGACGGCGAGCCTGGACGGCGAGACGGAAGCGGCCATCGTCGAGGCGGTACGGAGGCTGGCGGCGGGGCGTACCGTGCTGCTGGTCGTGCACCGCCCGGCACTGCTCTCGGTGGCCGACCGGGTGGTGACACTGGAACCGGGCGTGACACTTCGGCCGGAGAAGCACGAGGCGTCCGACACGGTGCCACGGCCGACGAACGCACCCGCCGACGAGAGTGATGCGGTGCCGGAGCCCGGGGCGCTGCGGGACACCGCGGCCCGCTCGGGTCAGGTACTGGCCCGGGTCAGGGAGGCCGCAGGGGCACAGCGCGGACAGCTGGCACTCGCGCTGCTGCTGGGAAGCCTCGCCCTGGGCTCGGCCGTCGGACTCATGGCCGTCTCCGGCTGGCTGATCTCCCGCGCCTCCGAGCAGCCCCCGGTGCTCTATCTGATGGTCGCCGTGACCGCGACCCGTGCCTTCGGTATCGGACGGGCCGTCTTCCGCTACGCCGAGCGTCTGGTGTCGCACGACGCCGTGCTCAAGATGCTCGCCGAGCTGCGCGTCGCGGTCTACCGAGGGCTGGAGCGCATCGCGCCGGCCGGTCTGCGCCGCACCCGGCGCGGGGACCTGCTCTCCCGGCTCGTCGCCGACGTCGACGCCTTGCAGGACTACTGGCTGCGCTGGCTGCTGCCTGCCGGGACCGCCGTCGTCGTAGGGGCGGCGACCGCCGGATTCATCGGCTGGCTGCTGCCTGCGGCAGGCCTTGTGCTGGCCGCCGGGCTGCTGCTGGCCGGAGCGGGAGTGCCGTTGATCAGCGGCGCCTGCTCCCGCCACGCGGAACGCCAACTGGCTCCCGCACGTGCCGATCTGGCCACCCGGATCACGGACCTGCTCGGCGGGACCGCCGAACTGACCGTTACGGGCGCCCTGCCCGCCCGCTCGGAGCGGACCCGGGAGGCCGACGGCGTCCTGACCCGCATCGCTTCCCGCGCGGCCACCGCCACTGCGCTCGGCGGCGGTCTCATCGCTCTGATCGGCGGCCTTACTGTCGTCGCCACCGCACTCGTCGCCCTGCCCGCCGTGCACGACGGGCGGCTTGCGGGCGTGGAACTCGCAGTGGTGGTACTCACGCCGCTGGCAGCCTTCGAGGCCGTGACCGGTCTGCCGCTCGCCGTGCAGTACCGGCAGCGGGTCAAGCGGAGTGCGGAGCGGGTGTACGAGGTGCTGGACGCCCCGCTGCCCGTGCGCGAACCCGGCAGCCCGGCCGAGACACCCGGATCGCCCTTCCCGCTGGAGGTACGGGGGCTGTCGGCCCGGTACGCGAGGGCGGAGCGGGACGCCCTGGACTCCGTCGACCTGAGGCTGACGGCCGGCCGGCGCATCGCTGTCGTCGGGCCCTCCGGCTCGGGGAAGACGACCCTCGCGCAGGTCCTGCTCCGCTTCCTGGACGCACGAGCGGGGACGTACCGGATCGGCGGTGTCGAGGCCTCCGCACTGGAGGGGGACACGGTCCGGCAGTTCGTCGGGCTGTGCGCTCAGGATGCCCATATCTTCGACAGTTCCATCCGGGAGAACCTCCGGCTGGCCCGTACCGGTGCGACGGACGAGGAACTGCGGGCCGCTCTCGACCGGGCACGGCTGCTCGACTGGGCCGAGGCGCTGCCCGACGGGCTCGACACCCTCGTCGGCGAATACGGCGCACGCCTCTCCGGCGGCCAGCGCCAGCGCCTCGCCCTGGCCCGGGCGATCCTCGCCGACTTTCCCGTACTCGTTCTGGACGAGCCCGCGGAACATCTCGACCTGGCGACCGCCGACGCCCTGACCGCGGACCTGCTGGCCGCCACCCGGGGGCGTACGACGGTACTGATCACCCACCGCCTCCAAGGGCTCGAAGCCGTCGATGAGGTGGTGGTGCTGGATGCGGGCCGGGTCGTGCAGCGGGGACCGTATGCCGATCTCGCCGCTGAGGAGGGGCCGTTGCGCCGGATGCTGGAGCGCGAGCGGGAGACCGTACGGGTGCCCGAGGCAGCCGTGGGCGTACAGGCATGAGCCGGGCGGCACGATAGCCGACTTTCTTCCGCAATAGGGACTAACTAGTCTCGGGGTATGCCAGAGCAGGACCCGAAGGACTCACTCGAAGCCGCGACACAGGCGACCCGCAGCCTGCAGGGCCTGTCCCCCGAACTCACCGCCCGGGTACCGCACCTGCTGGAAGCCATGCGTTCCGTCGGCACGGGCCTCGAACTGCACTCCACCCTGGACCGGATCTGCGAGACGGCGGCAGAACTCGCCCACTCCCGGTACGCCGCCATCGGCGTCGTGGACGAGGAGGGTGCGGGGCTCTCCGATTTCGTCACGTACGGCGTTTCGGACGAGGTGGCGCACGAGATTGGCCGCCGCCCCGACGGGCACCGGGGGCTGCTCGGTGCTCTGATCCACGACCCGGTACCGGTGAAGCTCGCCGATCTGACGGCCGATCCGAGGTTTGCCGGATTCCCGCCCGGCCATCCCCCGATGCGGAGCTTCCTCGGCGTTCCGATCCGGGTACAGGGAGAGATCTTCGGAAATCTCTATCTGGCCGAGAAGGACGACGGGGGCGAGTTCAACGACTACGACCTGCATATGGTGCGGGTGCTCGCCACGGAGGCCGGGATCGCCATCGGCAACGCCCGGCTGTACGAGGCAGCACGCCAGCGCGAGCGGTGGATCGACGGCTCGGTGGCCGTGACCACCGCCCTGCTGTCCGGCGGTGACGCCGATGACGCACTCTCCGTCGTCGCCGAGCAGGCCCGCCATCTCGCCGCGTCCGCTGCCGGGATCGTGCTGCTGCCGGCCGAGAAGGGCGGTCTGGAGATCGTCGCCGTCTCCGCGGACGACCCCTCCGCCCAGCTGGGGTTGATCATCGGGCCGGAGAGCCCGGTGGTTACGAAGCTGCTGGGCGGCGAGGCGGTCTTCGTGGACGACTCGGCCACCGATCCCCGCATGGTCACCACGCTGGCCCACCAGTTCGGCCCCAGCATGCTGCTGCCCCTGCACAGCGGCGGACGCGTGCTGGGCGCGCTCGCCACCCCCCGCGCCCGGGGCGAGAGGCCGTTCACGGAGACGGAACGGACCCTCGCCACCCAGTTCGCCTCGCAGGCCGCACTCGCGCTGATGATGGCCGAGGCGCAGCGGGACCGGGAGCGGCTCGCGGTGTACGAGGACCGTGACCGGATTGCCCGCGATCTGCACGATCTGGTCATCCAGCGGCTGTTCGCCACCGGGATGATGCTGGAGAGCGCGCAGCGCCGGTCGGTCGTGCCTGAGGTGCAGACGGGTGTCGGCCGCGCGGTCGACGAACTGGACGTGACCATCCAGGAGATCCGTACCGCGATCTTCGCACTGCAGCAGGAACCGGCAGAGGCGCCGTCCGGGCTGCGCACACGTGTGCTGCGCGAGATCAACATGGCAGCGGTCCCGCTGGGCTTCAAGCCCTCGCACCGCTTCCTCGGCCCGGTCGACTCGCTGGTCGGCGAGCTGACCGGCAAGAACCTGATCGCTGCGCTGCGAGAGGCGCTGTCCAATGCCTTCCGGCATGCCGACGCGTCGTTGATCGACGTGGTCGTCGATGCGACCGCCACGCTTCCCGACGGGAGGGACGCGGTGCGGCTGTCGGTCGCCGACGACGGGGTGGGCATACCGGAGGGCGGTCGGCGCAGCGGGCTGCGGAATCTGGCGCGCCGGGCGGAATCCCTCGGCGGTGCGAGCTGGTTCGGGCCCGGCATCGGGGAGGACGGGGGCGGCACGACGGTGGTGTGGGAGGCGCCGATCTGAGGGCAATCGGGCGCTCAGGGGCCCGGCCGGCGGGGGCGCTGTCGGGCGCGGGCCTCAGCGTGCCGCGTCGGGCGTCCGGCGCGCGGCGAGGATCCGCTCGATGACAACCGCGACGCCGTCGTCGCCGTTGGTGGCGGTCCGGCCGGAGGCGGCGGCGATTGCGGCCGGGTGGGCGTTGCCCATCGCGTATGACGTGCCCGCCCAGCGCAGCATCTCCACGTCGTTGGGCATGTCGCCGAAGGCGACGACCTCGGCGGGCGAGATGCCGCGCTCGGCGCAGCAGAGCGCCAGGGTACTGGCCTTGGAGACGCCGGGGCCGCTGACTTCCAGCAGGGCCGTGGGGCTGGACCGGGTGAAGGAGGCCCGGTGGCCGGCTGCCGTACGGGCCAGGGCGAGGAAGTCGTCCGGGGTCATTTCGGCGTGGTGGGCGAGGAGCTTCAGCACGGGGGTGCCGGTACCCGGCGTCTCCTGGTGGAGCAGCTTCTCGGCGATGGCGACGGTGGCACCCGGGTCCAGGTGGAAGGGCGGGTACGTCGGTTCGTAGTGGATGCCGGTGGTCAGTTCGACGGCGAAGGAGGTGCCGGGGGTGGCGGCGCGCAGCGTGTGCACGATGTCGAGGGCGATTTCGCGCTCCAGCGGGCGGACCTTGACCAGCTTGCCGTCCGCGTGCAGATCCGCGACTGCGGCGCCGTTCGCACAGATCGCCAGGCCGTGTCCGTGGACATGATCGCTGACGACATCCATCCAGCGGGCCGGGCGTCCGGTGACGAAGAAGACCTCGATACCGGCTTCCTCGGCGGCGGCGAGCGCGGCGACCGTACGGTCCGAGACGGTCTTGTCGTCGCGCAGCAGGGTGCCGTCCAGGTCGGTGGCGATCAGCCGGGGAGCGGCAGGCGAAGGCGAGTCGGTAGCTGAGGTCACGCGCCCATTCTCGCGTACGAAGGCGCACGGGCGTGCACAGGGGCGCACATATGAGATGCGCGCCTCTGACCAGGAGAACATGCCTGACGCGTATGCCAGCGATCCTGAGTGGTCGTGCCGGTCCGGTCGGAGGCCGAGCCGGGTCTGTCAGCGGCCGAGCTGGGCCAGGCCCTCGGTGGCGATGCGCTCGAAGACCTTCTCGTCCGCCGCGAAGTCGGAGTCCGGGATCGGTGAGTGAATCACGATCTCCGTGAAGCCCAGTGCGAAGTGGGTGCCCGCGAAATCCACGAAGGCGTCGAAGGACTGCAGTGGGCGGTCCGGCGTGAAACCGGTGAGAAGGATCTTGTCCAGCTCGGCGACATCCCGGCCGGTGGACTCGCAGGCCGTGCCCAGCTTGGTGAGCTGCCCGCGGATGGCCTCGACGGACTGTTCCGGGGTGCCCGCTTCGTACAGCTTCGGATCGCCCGTGGTGACCCAGGCCTGGCCGTACTGCGCGGCGAGCTTCATCCCGCGAGGCCCGGTGGCGGCCACTGCGAACGGCAGCCGGGGCCGCTGCACACAGCCGGGGATGTTCCGGGCCTCGTTCGCCGCGTAGAACCGGCCTTCGTACGTCACCGAGGGCTCCCGCAGCAGCTGGTCGAGCAGCGGTACGAACTCATCGAAGTGGTCGGCCCGCTCGCGCGGCGTCCACGCCTCCTCGTCGCTCCGGCGCAGCGTCGTGGCATCGAAACCGTTGCCGCCCGCGCCGATGCCGAGGGTGACGCGTCCGTCGGAGACGTCGTCCAGCGTGATGAGGTCCTTGGCGAGCGTGACGGGGTGCCGGAAGTTGGGGGAGGTGACGAGGGTGCCCAGGCGCAGCCGCTGGGTGGCGGCGGCCGCGGCGGTGAGGGTCGGCACCGCGCCGAACCACGGCCCGTCGCGGAAGGTCCGCCAGGTCAGATGGTCGTAGGTGTAGGCGGCGTGGAACCCCATCTCCTCGGCGCGCTGCCAGACCTTTTGGCCCTCGATCCAGCGGTGGATAGGCAGAATCACAGTGCTCAGACGCATGGCTACGACCTTACGGGTCCGAAAACCGGTGGGCCCGCCTTCGCGAGGCGCACCGGTTTTCGGTGGGACCGGCCGTGGGGTCAGTCGCGGAAACGCAGGAACGCGGGCGGTACGGCAGCGGTGAGCCAGACCCCGTTGGCGCTGACGTAGAAGGTGTGGCCCGCGCGGTGCATCGTGGCTGCGTCAACCGACAGGACGACGGGGCGGCCGCGCCTGGAGCCGACCCTGGTTGCCGTCTCGCGGTCGGGTGAGAGATGGACGTGCGTGCGGTCCATGGGGCGCAGGCCCTCGCTGCGGATCGCGTCCAGCGCGCGGCCCACCGTGCCGTGGTAGAGGTACGGGGGCGGCTCGGCCGGCGGGAGAGCGAGATCGACGGGGACGGTGTGGCCCTGGCTCGCACGAATGCGGCCGTCCTCGACGGCGAAGCGCTGCTTGTCGTTGACGGCGACGACGTGGTCGAGTTCGGCCCGGGTGATGGGGAAGCTGTTGCGGGCTGTGGCGCGCAGCAGTTCGTCGATCGTCACCCAGCCGTTGGCGTCGAGCGTGATTCCGATCCGCTCCGGCTGGTGCCGCAGGTGTTTCGAGAGGTACTTGGACACCTTCACGGTGTGTCTGTCGTCCATCCCGTCAGAGTGCTCGCGGCGGTTGCTCACGCGCATCCGGATTTCACCTCGATTCACTACAGCAATTTTATTCGCTGTAGCAATTTTTGTCCACAGGTTTGATCCACAGCCAACTTGACTTATCCACAGGCTAATTGGCGATTCTGTGGACAAGTCGTCGAGAAATCAGCCGCTTTGGGTAATACGCGTTACTTCATTGGTAGATGGTGTAAGTGCTTCCAATGTCCTTGTCTGCACCTCGCGTTCTGCAGCCGCCGCGACGAAGGCGGACACGTTCTCCGGACCAACCAGCCGTTGTACGGAGCGGATGGTCTCCGGTGGCAGATTCACCTGGCGCATCGCTGATATCGAGGTTTCCGAGGTGAGCGGGGTGTCAGCACCGAGGTGGTGCTGCAAATGCCGGGTGGCGAACGTCCGCATCGCACGCGCCAGTTCGGCGTCGACCGTCTGCTGAGCGAGCGGACGTAGCCTGCGCACCATGGCGGCCGCTTCCGCCGCGTCCGAGTCCGTGGGCGGGCGTTGATCGAGATAGCGCGCGAAGACGTGCTCCGTGGTGAACTCCAGGAAGCGCGAGGCGATCTGCTCGACCTGACCGCGAAGTTCCCTCAGGTGTCCCGAGCTTGCACTGAGTGGTACACCTGCTGCGTACAGCTCAACGGCCACTGCAAGCTCTTGAGGGCTCGGAACCAGGAACTCGTCGTCCCGGCCCGGGATGCGTTCGAGTACGCCGAGCTCCACCGCCTCGGCGACCGCCTCGTCGTCCGGGCTGCCGCCGAACTTGGTGTTCAGCTCGGCCAGGGTGATCCGGTCGGCCTGCTCGTCCGTCCAGGGGCCGTGCACCTCGGCGACGAGCCCGAGCACCCCGCCCAGACCGCGGCCCGTGTCCCAGGCCTCCAGGAGTTCCTTGATGCTGGCCAGGGTGTAGCCGCGATCCAGCAGATCGGCGATCTGCCGGAGCCGGGCGAGGTGGGTGTCCCGGTACACATTGGCCCGGCCGCGCCGTTCCGGCGTCGGCAGCAGACCGCGGTCCTGGTAGGCGCGGATCGTACGGACCGTGGCACCGCTCGCATGCGCCAGGTCCTCGATCCGGTACTCGTCGGCGGATCGGCCGGTCACCGCCGACGGCTGCCCGGGGCCGCTCACAGCGGCGGCTTCAGCCGGGCGATCCCGCGCAGCGCACCGGGGCTGAACCGGGACAGGAACCGGGCGCCGCGGGCCTCCGGTGTCACTGGCACGACGGCCTGGTTGCGCACCACCGCCTTGAGGATCGCTTCGGCGACCCTCTCCGGCGGATAGTTGCGCAGCCCGTACAACCGGCTGGTCCGCTTCTGCAGCCGTTTCTCCTCCGCGGCGTCGGCACCCGCGAAGTGCGTTGTCGCGGTGATGTTCGTGTTGACGATGCCGGGACAGATCGCGCTGACCCCGATCGACCGGTCGGCGAGCTCGGCTCGCAGACACTCGCTGAGCATCAGCACGGCCGCCTTGGAGGTGCTGTACGCGGGCAACGCCCGGGAAGGCTGATAGGCGGCGGCGGAAGCCGTGTTGACGATATGGCCGCCCTGGCCGCGTTCGGCCATCTGCTTGCCGAAGATCCGGCAGCCGTGGATGACTCCCCACAGATTGACATCGAGGACGTTCTTCCAGTCCTCGCTCGTGGTCTCCAGGAAGGAGCCGGCCAGACCGATCCCTGCGTTGTTGACCAGGACATCGACGATGCCGTATTCGGTGGCGACCTTCTCGGCGAGCTTCTCCATCGCCTGTTCGTCGCTGACGTCGACCGCTTCGCCCCAGGCTGCCGGGGAGCCGATCAGCCGGGCTATCTCCGCCGTCCTGGCCGCCTCCTCCCCGTCCCGGTCCACGGCCACCACCCGTGCGCCCGCCTCGGCGAAGGCGAAAACGGTGGCCCGCCCGATGCCGCCTGCCGCGCCCGTCACAAGGACCAGCTGTCCGCCGAAGCGGTCCGCGTACGCCCCGGTCGGCGCGGTGTTCTGCATCGGCCGGCCGTCCGCCTGCGCCGCCTCGTTGACTGCGGCGAACTCACTGATCCAGGAGGCGAGCCGGTCCGGTCTGGTGCGCGGCACCCAGTGCTTGCCCGGCAGGGAGCGGCGTACCAACTGCGGGACCCACAGGTCCAGTTGGTCGTACAGCTTCTCCGACAGGAAGATGTCGCCGGTAGGCGTGATCAGCTGGACCGGTACATGCGCGTAGGCGTCGGTACGGGGTCTGCGCAGCCGGGCCCGGACGTTGTCGCGGTAGAGCCAGGCGCCGTGCGCCGCATCGTTGGGCAGGGAGGGTGTCGGATAGTCGCCGGCGGGCACCTTCTCCAGTCGCCGGAGAATCCGGGGCCACTGCTTGCCGAGCGGGCCGCGCCAGGCGAGCTCGGGCAGGACCGGCGTATGCAGCATGTAGACGTACCAGGACTTGACACCCTGGCCGAGCAACTGGCCGACCCGGCGCGGGGTGGGCCGGGTCATCCGCTGCTTGATCCAGTGCCCGAAATGGTCCAGGGAAGGCCCGGACAACGAGGTGAACGAGGCGATCCGGCCCTCGGTCCGCTTGACCGTGACGAACTCCCAGGACTGGACCGACCCCCAGTCGTGCCCGACCAGATGCACCGGCCGGTCCGGGCTCACCGCGTCGGCGACGGCCAGGAAGTCATCGGTGAGCTTCTCCAGGGTGAAGCCGCCCCGCAGTGGCGCCGGCGCTGTGGACCGACCGTGCCCGCGTACGTCGTACAGCACGACGTGCCACTGGTCGGCCAGCTGCCTGGCCACGTCCGTCCAGACTTCCTTGCTGTCCGGGTAGCCGTGCACGAGGACGATCGTCGGCCGTCCCTCGTCGCCCAACTCGGCGACACACAGCTCGATTCCGCCCGTACGCACCCGGCGCTCGCGCGCTCCCGGCAGACTCTGCAGACTCATGCCGCCACCCTCTCCTCGGCCCAGCGCCGCACATGCGGCAGATCGTCGTCCAGCCAGAAGGCGTTCTGTTCGGGGTCCTTGGAGTCGGTGACCCCCAGGATCTTCTCGAACTTGGCGCCCGTACCCCGGAATCCGAGGTGGGGTTCGACCGCCCACTGGGCGAAGGGGAGGTGGAACCAGTCCCGCACCCCGCGCTCGCGCAGCCAGTCGCGCTGCATGCAGGCGGCCTCGCGCTCGGTCACCCCCGGCGTGAGCCGGGCGGCGACCGCCTCGGCGCAGTCGTACGCGAGGCGTTGTACTTCCCTGAACCCCCGCAGCTCCGGGGCCTGTGCGTCCTTCACTGCCGAGGCCATGCCACCGTCTCCCGCCGTGTGCGGTACGTGTCCGTAACGTGACACTGATGAATGTGACAATGTCCGGCGACTGCGTCAAGAGGTGCGCGGAGACCTGTGGACAACTCGGGGAGGCCCTTCCCCCGACCTCCGGGCTCCTCCTCCGTGGTGGCCCCCTACGGGTCCGTACGCCTGGAGTCTGATGCGGATCCAGCCGCCAGGGCTGACGACCGGTGTGGTCCGCGCCACTATCTTCGAAGGCGTGACTGTGATCGCGACCGAAAGCCTGAGCAAGCGGTTCCCCCGGGTGACCGCGCTTGACCGGCTCTCCTTGGACATCGGACCCGGTGTGACCGGCCTGGTGGGTTCCAATGGAGCCGGCAAGTCCACATTGATCAAGATCCTGCTGGGTCTGTCCCCTGCCACCGAAGGCCGGGCCGCGGTGCTCGGACTCGACGTCGCCACCCATGGCGCCGTCATCCGGGAACGGGTCGGCTACATGCCCGAGCACGACTGTCTGCCGCCGGACGTCTCGGCCACCGAGTTCGTCGTCCACATGGCGCGGATGTCCGGACTGCCGCCGACGGCAGCGCGCGAGCGCACCGCCGACACGCTGCGCCACGTCGGTCTGTACGAGGAGCGCTACCGCCCCATCGGCGGCTACTCGACCGGCATGAAGCAGCGCGTGAAACTGGCCCAGGCACTGGTCCACGACCCGCAGCTGGTCCTGCTCGACGAGCCGACCAACGGCCTCGACCCGGTCGGCCGCGACGATATGCTCGGGCTGATCCGCCGCGTATACACGGACTTCGGCATCTCGGTCCTGGTCACCTCGCACCTCCTGGGCGAGCTGGAACGCACCTGCGACCATGTCGTCGTCATCGATGGCGGCACACTTCTGCGTTCCAGCTCCACCAGCGACTTCACGCAGATCACCACGACCCTCGCGGTCGAGGTGACCGACAGCGACACCCACCCGGACGGCACCGACGCGCTGCGTGAGGTCCTCACCCGGGCCGGCGTCAAGCTCGTGGGCCACGACGGTCTCGACGGGCAGGGGCTGCCCGGTGCGGGCCACATCCTGCTGGTCGAGGCGACCGGCGAGGAGACGTACGACATCGTGCGCGACACCGTTGCCGGGCTCGGGCTCGGTCTCGTACGGATGGAGCAGCGTCGCCACCACATTGCCGAGGTCTTCCGTACCGAAGAGGCACCGCAGGCCGCAGCCGTGGCGCAGACCGTGTCCGCGGTCGGCGGGGTCGTACAGCAGAAGGGGAGCGGTCGTGATGAGCACTGAGACCGGAGCCGTGAGCGGGAGCGAGACCTCCCGGATCCACAACATCGGGTATCGCTCCTACGACGGCACGCGGCTGGGCCGCAGCTATGCGCGGCGCTCGCTGTACTCGCAGTCTCTGCGGGGTTCCTTCGGACTGGGGCGTTCCGCGAAGTCCAAGGTGCTGCCGATGCTGCTGTGCGGTGTGATGTGCATGATCTCGGCGATCATCGTCGCGGTCGCCATCGCCGCACCCGGGATCACGGCTCTGCCGATGAAGTACACGTCGTTCGCGATCTATCTTCAGGCCGTCATCGGCCTGTTCCTCGCCGCGCAGGCGCCGCAGTCGGTCTCCCGTGACCTGCGCTTCAAGAGCGTGCCGCTGTACTTCTCGCGGCCGATCGAGCGGGTTGACTATGTCGTCGCGAAGCTCGCGGCCATGGCGTCCGCGCTCTTCATTCTCACCGGGGCGCCGCTCGTCATCCTCTATGTGGGCGCACTGCTCGCGAAGTTCGACTTCGCCGAGCAGACCAAGGGGTTCGGACAGGGGCTGGTGTCGGTGGCGCTGCTCTCCGTGCTCTTCGCCGGACTGGGCCTGGTGATGGCCGCGCTGACGCCGCGCCGCGGCTTCGGTGTTGCCGCGGTGATCGCCGTACTGACCATCTCCTACGGCGCGGTCTCCACGATCCAGGCCATTGCCTGGCAGACGGGTTCGGAGGGGGCCATCGAGTGGCTGGGGCTGTTCTCCCCCATCACGCTGATCGCCGGTGTACAGACCGCGTTCCTCGGAGCCAGTTCGGCCTTCCCCGGAGGGGAAGGCCCGGGGGCGGGGACCGGCGTGGTCTATCTGATCGTTGTTCTCGCGCTCGTCGCCGGCTCGTACGCCGTACTGATGCACCGCTACCGGAGGGTCGGGCTGTGACCACCATCGAGATCGACCACACCTCGCGCTGGTTCGGCAATGTGGTCGCCGTCAACGACGTGAGCATGACGGTGGGCCCGGGCGTCACCGGGCTGCTCGGCCCCAACGGCGCGGGAAAGTCCACGCTGATCAACATGATGGCCGGTTTCCTCGCTCCGTCGACTGGCACGGTCACGCTCGACGGCCGGCCGATCTGGCGCAACGAAGCGGTGTACAAGGAGATCGGGATCGTGCCGGAACGGGAAGGGATGTACGACTTCCTGACCGGCCGCGAGTTCGTCGTCGCCAATGCGGAACTGCAGGGACTCGGCGATGCGGCGGCGCAGAAGGCGCTGGCCACGGTCGAGATGGAGTACGCGCAGGACCGCAAGATCTCGACGTACAGCAAAGGCATGCGCCAGCGCGTGAAGATGGCGTCCGCCCTGGTTCACGAACCCTCGGTGCTGCTGCTCGACGAGCCGTTCAACGGGATGGACCCGCGCCAGCGGATGCAGCTGATGGCGCTGCTGCGGCAGATGGGGGCGGAGGGCCGTACCGTGCTCTTCTCCTCGCACATCCTCGAAGAGGTCGAACAACTCGCCTCGCACATCGAGGTGATCGTGGCGGGACGGCACGCGGCGTCCGGTGACTTCCGGAAGATCCGCCGGCTGATGACGGACCGTCCGCACCGCTATCTCGTGCGTTCCAGCGACGACCGCGCCCTCGCTGCCGCGCTCATCGCCGACCCGTCGACCGCCGGTATCGAGGTGGACCTGGGCGAACAGGCCCTGCTTATCCAGGCCGTCGACTTCGGACGCTTCACCGAGTTGCTGCCCAAGGTCGCACGTGAGCACGGAATTCGCCTTCTGACCGTTTCGCCGTCCGACGAGTCCCTCGAATCGGTCTTTTCCTATCTCGTAGCGGCCTGAGTAGTGGCCTGAAAGGAGCTGTGACGTCATGTACGACCCCACAGTCGCCCGGCTCACCTACCGGGCTCTGCTCGGTCGGCGCCGGGCCGCCATCCTGTTCGTCCTGCCGGCCCTGCTGTTGATCATCGCCGTGGCGGTACGGACGTTCGCCGGGGCCGATGACCAGGTGGCCTCGGATGTGCTGGGCGGTTTCGCCATCGCCACGATGGTGCCGCTGATCGGTGTGATCGCCGGAACCGGAGCCATCGGTCCCGAGATCGACGACGGATCGATCGTCTATCTGCTGGCCAAGCCGGTGAAGCGGCCGACGATCATCTTCACCAAGCTGATCGTGGCCATCGCCGTGACGATGGTCTTCTGCGCACTGCCCACGCTGGTCGCGGGGCTGATCCTCAACGGCAACGGCCAGCAGATCGCGGTGGCGTACACCATCGCGGCACTGGTCGCCTCGATCGCGTACAGCGCGCTGTTCCTGCTGCTGGGCACCGTCAGCCGGCACGCGGTCGTGTTCGGCCTCGTCTACGCGCTGGTGTGGGAGGCCCTGTTCGGCAGCATGGTGCCGGGGGCACGCACGCTCAGCGTTCAGCAGTGGTCCCTCGCGGTGGCCGAGAAGGTCGGCGGGGCGGGCACGATCACCTCCGAAGTCGGGCTGCCGGTCGCCACGGTCCTGCTGGCGGCGGTCACGGTGGTGGCGACCTGGTACGCGGGGCAGAAGCTGCGCACACTGAAGCTCGCGGGCGAGGAGTGATCGGGGGGTCTTCCCCTGATACGCCCTCCATGCTCCGCCTTTGATCACTCCGCCCAACCCTCGTCAACCCTCGCCTCTTGGGCGGGGGTTGACGTATTTCGGACAGTAGTACGCGTAGCTGTACGAAAAATGGGTGGCACCCAAAGACCGCCCCGGGCACAGTGGTCGGTGAAGCACGCGCCGACATCGGTGCAAGCTGCGCCGACAGGAACGCCACACGCCGACATGTACGCCACAGGCCGGGAGAGGAGCGCGACGATGACCGAGAGTCCGAGTCCGTCGAGTTCCCAGCAGGGCGGGCCCGAGCCGGCACCGGAGTAGTCACCGACGATTCCGCCGTGCCGCTCGGAGCAGGACGCCCGGGGCGGCCTTGTCTGCGCATCGCGCGGCCGCCCTCACGGAGGATTGGCCGAGTGGTAAGGCAGCGGCTTGCTAAGCCGTCGTCGGGGCCGTAGACCCCGCGCGCGTTCGATCCGCGCATCCTCCGCCGCAGCAGACACGCTGACCCGCATGACCGAGCAGCTCTTCCCACTGCCCCGCTGCCCGTACGGGTACGGCTGGACCAGCCGTACCCGCCGCTCCGCCTCGTGCCCGTGCGACTAGAGCAGCTGTTCCAGCACCACAGCGATGCCGTCGTCCTCGTTGGACGTGGTGATCTCCTGGGCCACGGCCTTCAGATCTGCATGCGCATTGGCCATCGCCACACCCCGTTGCGCCCAGGCGAACATCGGGATGTCGTTCGGCATGTCACCGAAGGCCAGTGTGTCCGCGGCCTTCACCCCCAGCCGGCGCGCGGCCAGTGAGAGCCCGGTCGCCTTGGACAGCCCCAGCGGCAGGATCTCCACCACACCCGGACCGGCCATGACCACGTCCACCAGGTTGCCGACGGCCGATCGCGCGGCACTCGCCAGTGCGTCGTCGTCGAGATCGGGATGCTGGATGTAGACCTTGTTCAGGGGGGCCGACCACATCTCGGCCGGGTCCTCCGCGAAGACAGCCGGAAGCGGCCCTTCCTGTACGCGGTAGCCGGGGCCGACCAGCACTTCGCCGTCGAGCCCGTCGCGGCTCGCCGCGAGTGCCAGCGGACCGACCTCGGCCTCGACCTTGGACAGCGCGAGACCGGCGAGCTGCCGGTCCAGCGTCAGCGAGGTCAGCAGTTTGTGCTCACCCGCGTGGTAGACCTGCGCGCCCTGACCGCAGACCGCGAGCCCCTCGTAACCCAGGTCGTCCAGGATGTGCCGGGTCCACGGGACAGCGCGACCGGTGACGATGATGTGCGCGGCACCGGCCGCGGTGACCGCGGCCAGTGCCTCACGGGTGCGTTCGGAGACCGTGTCGTCGTTACGCAGCAGCGTGCCGTCGAGATCGGTCGCGATGAGCTTGTACGGAAAGGTCACTTGGCGACCGGCTCCAGAACCTCGCGCCCGCCCAGGTACGGCCGGAGCACCTCGGGCACCCTTACGGAGCCGTCGGCCAGCTGGTGGTTCTCCAGGATCGCCACGATCGTGCGCGGTACGGCGCACAGCGTGCCGTTCAGCGTGGCCAGCGGCTGGACCTTCTTACCGTCGCGCATCCGGACGGACAGACGGCGCGCCTGGAAACCGTCGCAGTTCGAAGCGGACGTCAGCTCGCGGTACTTGCCCTGCGTCGGGATCCACGCCTCGCAGTCGAACTTCCGAGAGGCCGAGGCCCCCAGGTCGCCGGTGGCGACATCGATCACCTGGAAGGGCAGTTCAAGAGCGGTGAGCCACTGCTTCTCCCAGTCCAGGAGCCTGCGGTGCTCGGCCTCGGCGTCCGCCGGGTCGACGTACGAGAACATCTCGACCTTGTCGAACTGGTGGACACGGAAGATTCCCCGAGTGTCCTTGCCGTACGTACCGGCCTCGCGGCGGAAGCACGGCGAGAAGCCCGCGTACCGCAGCGGCAGCTTGTCGGCCTCGATGATCTCGTCCATGTGGTACGCGGCGAGCGGGACCTCGGAGGTGCCGACCAGGTAGAAGTCGTCCTTCGCCAGGTGGTACACGTTCTCCGCGGCCTGACCGAGGAAGCCGGTGCCCTCCATGGCGCGCGGGCGGACCAGCGCCGGTGTCATCATCGGGACGAAGCCGGCCTCGGTGGCCTGCGCGATCGCCGCGTTGACGAGGGCGAGCTCCAGCAGCGCGCCGACACCCGTCAGGTAGTAGAACCGCGAACCGGAGACCTTGGCGCCACGCTCCATGTCGATGGCGCCGAGCTTTTCGCCGAGCTCCAGGTGGTCCTTGGGCTCGAAGCCCTCAGCCCCGAAGTCACGGATCGTGCCGTGCGTCTCCAGGACGACGAAGTCCTCCTCGCCACCGACCGGCACGTCCTCGTGGACGATGTTGCCGAGCTGGAGCAACAGGCTCTTGGCCTCGGCGTCGGCCTTGTCCTGCGCCGCGTCGGCCGCCTTGACATCGGCCTTCAGCTGCTCGGCCTTCTTGAGGAGCTCGGCGCGCTCCTCGGGCGAAGCCTTGGGGATGAGTTTGCCGAGCGATTTCTGCTCGGAGCGGAGTTCGTCGAAGTGGACGCCGGACGACCTGCGACGCTCGTCGGCGGAGAGAAGGGCGTCAACTAGCGCGACGTCCTCTCCACGGGCGCGCTGGGAGGCGCGAACACGGTCGGGGTCCTCACGGAGCAGGCGAAGGTCAATCACCCCTCCAGGCTACCGGTGTGCGCTTCTCCGGCTCGAACCGATATTGCCAAGCGTGTCAATTTGCCCGAATTGCCTGAATTGATAATGCTGGAGGGTATTACGTGGCTGAAGTGGATCTCGACCGTCAATGAGAAGAGTTTATTCCCCTGAACGGGGCAGGGGGTGTCGATCGCCTTGACGCATCCGCCTTGCCTGGAAGGGGAGTTGGCTGTCACTTGTCCACAGGCGTGGGAGCTTCTCAAAGTTATCCACAGCCTGTGAGGAAGGGTTGTGGATGCCGGAGGCGATCATTCCGAAAGTCGCGTAAGACCTCATGGATTCCCCGTTCAAACCCACTTCAGACGCTCGTTCGGGTGGGAATTCGCCGCCCTAAAGAGTTGATCAATGGAATTGAGGCGACACGGTGCAACTCGGGCGACCTGCTGGCCTGTGGATGCATCTGGTCCGACTGGGGTGATATGTCGACCATGTCGCCCTGGAGTGTCGACTTGTCCCCAGGTCGAGAACCGCCTCTGTGGATAACTCTGTGGATGATGAAGAGCGGTAGATAGCACCAGCGGTTCAGGCATGCCGGCGGTTCAGGCGCGCCGACACCCGGGCGCACCGGCCCTCGGGACCGTTAGCCCTGGGACCGTCAGCCCCGGCCGTCCAGATTCCGGGCCAGCCAGTCGGAGGCCTCCGTGAACTCCGCGTCCGACGTTCCCGCCCGCAGCGGCCGTACGTCCTGCATCGCCACCCCGGCCCGCGGGTACGAGCCGAGGAACCGCACCTTCGGGCAGATCCGCTTCAGCCCCATCAACGCCTCGCCGACCCGGCGGTCCGCGATGTGCCCCTCGGCGTCCACCGCGAAGCAGTAGTTCCCGATGCCGGCCCCCGTCGGCCGCGACTGGATCAGCATCAGGTTCACCCCGCGCACCGCGAACTCCTGGAGCAGCTCGAGCAGCGCACCGGGGTGGTCCTCGCCCAGCCAGATGACCACCGACGTCTTGTCCGCACCCGTCGGCGCCGCCGGCCGGGCCGGGCGGCCCACCAGGACGAAGCGGGTCTGAGCGTTCACCGCGTCATGGATCTCGGTCACCAGCGGTTCGAGACCGTAGGTCGCCGCCGCGAACTCACCGGCGAAGGCGGCGTCGTACCGTCCCTCCTGCACCAGCCGGGCACCATCGGCGTTGGAGGCCGCCGACTCCCATACGGCGTCCGGGAGATGGGCGGCCATCCAGTTGCGCACCTGCGGCTGTGCGGCCGGGTGCGCGGTGACCGACTTGATGTCGGACAGCTTGGTGCCGGGCCGCACCAGCAGCGCGAAGGTGATGGAGAGCAGTACCTCGCGGTAGATCATCAGCGGTTCGCCGGTGGTCAGCTCGTCGAGCGTCGCGGTGATGCCGCCCTCGACGGAGTTCTCGATCGGTACGAGCGCTGCCGCGGCGGCCCCGCTGCGCACCGCGTCCAGAGCCACCGGTACGGAGACCATCGGGACGAGTTCGCGGGTGGCGGCTTCCGGGAGCGTACGGAGGGCGACCTCGGTGAAGGTGCCTTCAGGGCCGAGATATGCGTAGCGCGTGGCGGACATACCGTCACCCTAATGCGCCCCGGTCGCTCAGGACTCCAGTAGCCGCTGCCCCACGTATTCGCCGTCCGCCGCACCGCCCGGCACCGCGAACAGGCCGCTGGCCTCGTGCCGGATGAACGGCGACAGGGCATCGCCCCGGTCCAGCTTGCGCTGCACCGGAACGAACCCCCGCAGCGGATCCGCCTGCCAGCAGATGAACAGCAGCCCGGCGTCCGGGGTGCCGTCCGCCGCGATGCCGTCGTGGTACGAGAAGGGACGCCGCAGCATGGCTGCATCGCTGTTCTTCTGGGGGGAGGAGATCCGGGCGTGGGCGTTGTCCGGGATCAGGAGCTTGCCGTCGGGGCCCACCTTGTTGAGGTCCATCGCGGTGGTCTCGGTGCCACCGCTCAGCGGAGCGCCGTCCTTCTTGCGGCGCCCTATGACCTGCTCCTGCCGTTCCACCGGGAGCTTCTCCCAGTCGTCCAGCAGCATCCTGATCCGTCGTACGACCGCATACGAGCCGCCTGCCAGCCAGTCGTACTTCGCATCGGTCCCCTCCGGCACGAAGATGCGCCGGTCGAAGTCGCTCTCGGTGGGCTTCGGGTTCTGGGTGCCGTCGATCTGGCCCATCAGATTGCGGGCCGTCATCGGCTGTGCGGTGGCGCCGGGGCTGCGGTTGAAGCCGTTCATCTGCCAGCGGACCCTGGCGGCCGGGGTGGCCTCTTTCTGCACGGCACGCAGCGCGTGGAAGGCGACGAGTGCGTCGTCGGCGCCGATCTGTACCCAGAGGTCACCGTTGGAGCGCTTGGCGTCGATGTGGTCGGAGGAGAACGGCGGGAGCGGGTCGAGCCCCGGTGGCCGGTGGTCGACCAGGCCCGTGCGTTCGAAGAACGTGCGGCCGAAGCCGAAGGTGATGGTCAGAGAGGACGGTCCGGCATCCAGGGCGATCCCGGTGTCATGGGCCGGGCCGTCCGCCGTGCCGCTGTCGGCGGCTTCGCCGGCCATCAGTCGCCGGGCCACGGCCGACCATCGGCGCATCAAGGCAGCCGCTTCCTTCCGTCCCGCACCGGGTGCCAGATCGAAGGCGACGACATGGCCGCGGGCCTGAAGCGGAGTGGTGATCCCCGGTTGATGTTTCCCGTGAAACATCACCTGGGTGGAGCCGACCGCGGTCAGAGCGGTCGGCTCGTCGGGCCGGGTCGCTGCATAGCCGGTCGCGCCGCCTGCCGTACCCAGTACCAGCCCGGCCGCACCGGCCGCGCCCGCGCTGCCGAGCAGCCGTCGCCGGGAGATGGCGCCGCTACCGAGGGCTTTGTCGTCCCCGCTGCCCTCGGAGGTCTTCCTGTTGCTGTTTCCGCTCACGATCCTGCTCAGCCGATCTTCACGTTCTTGTCGATGGTCGTCTGATCGATGTCCGACGTGCGCACGGTCACCGCGACCTTCCAGTTGCCCGCCATCGGGATCTGGACGCCGCTCGCTGTCCAGTGACCCTCGGTGAGCCGGTCAGGGACGACAGGGAGCGGGCCGATGTCCTTGGACTCCAGAGTGAAGGCGAGCTTCAGCTCAGGGATGTCCATGGCCTTGCCGTCGGTGCTGTCGATCCAGATGTGGAGCTCATTGGCGCCGGTACGGGCGGGGGCGATGTCCATCCGCACCGTTCCCTTGCCGCTTTTGCCGCCTTCGCCGGTGTCGAAGGGCAGCGTCAGATTGACTGGGCCTTCGGCCGCGGGGGCGGCTGCCGCCGTCGTCGCGCGAGTCGCTTCTTCCTCGGTACGCCCCGGCTCGGTCGAGGTCAGTACGGTCGTCACGGCCAACAGCGCCACGGCGACTCCTACTTCCGCCAGCACCGAACGGCGGAGCCCGGACCGGTCGGGGTCGGCATCGCGGATCCGCTTCTTCTCGGCGATGGCCACGGCGGCCCTCTGCCGGGCGAGCTGGGCCGCCCGCGCGGGGTCCTCGGCCACGGACGCCGGTGTGCCCGGAGCCTGGGCCTCATCCACGTCGACTTCGGCCTTGGTCTCGGCCTCTTCCACGTCGGCCTCGGCCCCGGTCTTCTCTCCCCCTGTGTCGGTTCCGCCCGTGACCAGCCGGGCGGTCCAGCGACGTGAGATCCAGGCGATCCCGACCAGGACAGCAACGAGCCCCACCTTCACGAGCAGCAATTGCCCGTACCCGGTGTCGGTGAGCGCGGACCAGGTGCCGACCTGGCGCCAGGACTGATAGATCCCGGTGGCGGTGAGCACGAGCACGCTGCCGAACGCGATACGGGAGAAGCGCCGTACGGCCGCGACTCCGATGTCCGGTGTCCGGTACAGCGCGACCAGCAGGGCCGCCAGCCCGCCCAGCCAGGCCGCGACGGCGAGCAGATGGAGGACGTCGACCGGCATGGCGATGCCCGGCTGGATCCCGGTCGAGGCGTGTTCGGCGAGCGCCCAGGTCCCGGCGATCCCGGCGGCGATCACCGTGCCGCCGATGGCCAGTCCGAAGGTGAGGTCCTTCCTCTCGCGCTCGTCCTCGCGCTTCGCGAATGCCCCGAAGAGCACGGCGATGAAGAGTGCGGAGGCGCCGAGCAGCAGCAGCCGGGATACGAGTGCCGCCCCGGGCTTGGTGTCGAGCACGGCCTTCAGGCCGTCGAGGTCGAAGGCGTCCGCGAGCTCCCCGGAGCCGGCGTACGGGTTGCGCAGGAGCAGCATGGCCAGGGTGGCCACGGTGAGGGTCATCCAGCCGCGTACGACCAGGCGTTGCAGAGGGCGGGCCCCCGCGCCGCGCTGCCAGCAGGCCAGTACGAACGCGGCGCCACCGGCCATCAGGATGAAACCGGTGTACGCGGCGTACCGCGCGATGCCGTAGAGGGTTCCGACGAGGCCGCCCCCGGCCTCGTCCGTCGGGAGGGCGACGGTGGTCTTCGAGGGGGTTCCGACGGAGAAGGTGAAGGCGCCCGAGACGGGGTGGCTGTCCGCGGAGACGGCCTGCCAGGCGACGGTGTACGTACCGGCGGGCAGCCCGGTGTTCAGCGGGACGCTGTACTTCATGCTGGAGCCGCACTGCAGATCACGCGGTGCGACGCCGGTGTCGGCGCGCTTGCCACTGGGGTCCAGGACCCTGATGGAGTCGTCGCCGAGGGCGACGCTTTCGGAGAAGGTGAGCCTGATCTCCTGGGGAGCGGTAGCGACCACCGCCCCGTCCTGCGGATCGCTCCCGGTGAGCGCGGCATGCGCGGACGCGGGGCCCGCGCCGCCCAGCAGCAGGCCGAACACAGTGCCGACAAGGGCGGCGAGGAGTGCGGCCGCGGCGAGTGGCCGGCGTAGCGCGGGAATGAACGGGACCAATCCGAAGTGCGGGGCGGTGGCTGTCATGACGAGTCAGTCCCTCACTGTTTCTTCGGGGCGTGGGTGGTCTCCTTCACGAGAAGGTCGACCTTGATCGGGTCGGCCTTCTCGAAGTGCAGCTCCACGGACACCTTCTCGCCCTGCTTGGGCTGCTGCTTGAGCTTCATGAACATGATGTGGTTTCCGCCACGTTCCAGAACCAGCCG
Source organism: Streptomyces sp. NPDC002785 (assembly GCF_040295565.1). NCBI lineage: Bacteria > Bacillati > Actinomycetota > Actinomycetes > Kitasatosporales > Streptomycetaceae > Streptomyces > Streptomyces sp. NPDC002785. The sequence continues at coordinate 63,047 of NZ_JBEOVN010000007.1, forward strand.
GCCGTTCGCAGGCACCTCGAAGGACGTCACCATGCGCATCTTTCCGTTCTTCGTCTCGTGGATCGACACGTCGTCCGAGATGGGGCTGGTGACCGAGGTGAGCCGGTCGGATGTGTCGCCGCTGTTCTTCACGACGAGGAAACCACCCGCCATGTCGCTGACGGGCTGCGGCATGAACGCGCCGGTCACCTTCAGCTCAGGCTTGCTGTCCGAGGTCGAGCACCCCGCCAGCGTCAGTCCGGTGGTGAGGGCGATGATGCTGGCGAGGGCGGTGCGGCGGTTCACGGAGTCTCCCCCTTGAGGATCTCAGGGAGATCGTTGGCGTAGTCGTCGGGTGAGGTGTCCTCGCTGTACACGAGGTACCCCTTGTCGGTTTTCGGGGAGAACGCGATGACCTGGGAGCCGTGCATCGAGACGACCGTGCCGTCCTTCTCCTTCTTCGGGGCGTCGATGCCGATGCCGATCTGGCGTGCGCCCGCCTGGATGGTCGGGAAGTCGCCGGTGAGTCCGGTGAAGGAGGCGTCCTGGGACTTGAGCCAGCTGCCCAGCGAGGACGGGGTGTCCCGCTCGGGGTCGGTGGTCACGAAGACGACGTGGAGCTTGTCCTGGTCGGCCTTGGGGAGGGACTTCTTGGCGATGGCGATGTTGCTCATGACGAGCGGGCAGACGTCGGGGCAGTTGGTGTAGCCGAAGTAGATCAGCGTCGGCTTGCCCTTGGTCCGCTCACGGAGGTCGTACTTCTTGCCGTGGGTGTCGGTGAGGACAAGGTCGGGCTTGGTGAACGGCTGGTCGAGGACCGTCGCTGCCTTGGTCTTGGCCTGGACCGACACATCGGCGATGGGCTTCTTGGCGCCGGCGTCGCTGCTGCCGCAGGCGGACAGGGTGAGCGCGGCCGCGGCGACGAACGCCGCGGCCAGCACCGTTTTCTTACGCATGGAGCACTGATTCCTGGTGGGTTGGTGGGACTGGTGGGGGTCAGGCGGCTCGGCGTCGGCCGGTGAGTACGCCGAAGGCCACCCCCGCGACACCGATGACGATGCCGACGATGCCGAGGACGCGGGCCGTGGTGTCACTGGAGGATTCGTCCGACGCGGCCGTCGTCTGCTTGTCCGCTGTCTTCGACGTGGCGTCGGCGCTGCTCTTGTCGTCGGCGGCCGCGCCGTGCTCACCGGTGGTCGCCGCGGTCAGCTTGAGGACGGGTGCCGGGCTCTCGGGCTCGGCGGCACCGTCCTTCTGCTCCTCGATCCAGCGGACGACTTCCTTGTTGTCGTACGTCTGGATGGCCTTGAACACCAGTTGGTCGGCGTCCTCGGGAAGCTGGCCGATGGAGAGCGGGAACTGCTGGAAGTCGCCCGGGCGGATGCCGCGCTCGTCCTTGTCGCCCTTGGCCGTCCAGGTGACCTTGGAGACGGCCTCGTTGATCTTCTGGCCGTGCATCTCGAGCGGCTTGGCCAGCTTGCTCTTGGTGACCTCGATGTCCCAGCCGGGTACGGCCTGCGGCATGACGGAGGCCAGCGGGTGGTCGGTCGGGAAGTTGACCTCGAGCTTGGTCGTCGAGGCGTTGTCGCGCTCGTTGGGGACCTTGAGGTTGACGGTGGCGTAACCGCCCTTGGCGGCCTCGCCCTGGGGCTGCACGCTGACGTGCGCGGAGGCCGTACCGGCGAGGATCAGCACGGTGGACGCGGCGATGCCGCCGGTGAGGGCGACGCGGGAAACTTTCATGGCAGGGATCACTCCACAGAAGCACGAAGGAAAGGTGGTCCGGCGCGCGGGTGCGCGACGGCATCGCGACACCTCTACCTCACGTGCGGCGTGCGTACGCCGACTCGCAGGCACCGGGTGGGTGCGTGTGTCGAGTCGTGCGCATCGAGTGGAGGGTGTCGCGTCAGACTGCGAGTGCGTAAACGGGTGGCGGCCCGCGCCTGATCACCATGTGCTGCAACGGGTCCCCGGTTGCGGGGGCCGGGGCGTCGGCCGCGGTACGGGGGGTGCGCGGCCCGGTCGCCGGGCCCCCGGGAAGTCCGGCGCGCAGGGCGTTCACGAGCGCGAGCGCGGCGCGCAGCGCACGCAACCGGGCTCCGGCCGCGATCTGCTGGGCGCCGTGCGCGGAGAGCCGGACCAGTCGGAACAGGGCGATCTCGCCGCGCCGCAGCAGCCAGCCGGTGGCCACGGCGGCCAGCAGGTGACCGAGCAGCATGGGCAGGCTGGGCAGCAGACCGGTGAGGGCGGCCGGGCTCGAGCCGGATGCGGAGGCCATGTGCCGGTGTCCGCCGACCGCCACCGACGCCGGGTCGATGCCCGCGGTGGTGACGATGCGGTGGGCTTCGGCGGCGGTCAACCGCGCGGGTCCGTTGCACACGAGGCTTGCCGCGAACCGGATCAGTGAGTCGTCGGCCGCCGCGGTGTCCGTCGAGGTGGTGTGCGTACCCACGCCGAAGAGGGTGTGCAGGGCGATCTGTCCGCCGGCCAGTGCGGCGGCGATGGACGACAGCGAGCGCTCGCGTCCGGCGAGCGGTGCCGTCACCGCGAAAATCCCCAGGAATCCGGCGAGCAGGGTCCACCAGGGGACGGCCGCGCAGGAAGCCAGGGAGTGACCTGCCGCGGACAACGCGACACAGACCGCGGTGAACACCGCGGCCCTCAGGAGCCGCAGACCGGCTCCGGCGCGTGCGACAGGCATAGACATGGCGGGGCCATCATCGCACCGTGCCCCGGGCCTCCATACAGCAGGTCCGGAAGGTCACCTTCGGTCCGATTGGATGCGGGCCCGGGCCGCTGTGGCCGGGTTTGGACACCGGTCGGGCCATCGGCCGGGTCTGGCATACACGGGTGCACGAAGTGCTGGTATCCGCCGAATGAGCGGTCTCACATCCGGTCTGCGCTTACGAACGGTCCTGCGCGGCAATACGTATCGGTATGTCGAGCCGCAGCCAGGAGGCTGGAGCATGAGCATCTGGTGGTCCCTCCATTTGCGGCGCGAGGCTGCGAGCGTTCCGCTCGCCCGCCGTTTCCTGCTGGGCGCGATGGAGACGGCGGGCGTGGATCCGGAGATCTCCTTCGACCTTTCGGTCGCACTCAGTGAGGCCTGTGCCAACGCTGTTGAGCATGGCGGCCACACCGTCCAGGGAGAACAGAGCGTCGGCCGGGATCCGTGGGACGTGTGGGACGAGCTGCCGGGGACGGCCTGTGGGCAGTACCGGGTCACCGCATATCTGGACGGCGAGAGGTGCCGTATCGAGGTCACCGATTCGGGGCCCGGTTTCCCCGCCCGGCGCATGCGGCGCACTTCCGTGCATCAGCACGATCCGCAGCAGTACCCGTCGCTCAGTGCGGAGGACGGCCGGGGGCTCTGCCTGATCGAGCAGCTCGCCGATCACGTCCACTTCGGTAACCGTCCCGGCCGTGGCGCCGTGGTGAGCTTCGACAAGGTCCTGAAATGGCGGAAGGGCGCCCTGCTCATGGTGTCCTGAGCGGGGCGCCCTTCGGCGCGTTGAGGTCCGTCGCCGGACCGGCCGGAGGGGTTCCGGATCAGCCCTTGAGCTGAGCCATCCACGCCTCGACCTCGTCGGCCCGGCGCGGCAGCTTGTCGGAGAGATTCCGGTTGCCGTCCTCGGTGACGAGGATGTCGTCCTCGATCCGGACGCCGATGCCCCGGTACTCCTCGGGGACGGTCAGGTCGTCGGTCTGGAAGTACAGACCGGGCTCGACCGTGAGGCATACGCCGGGCTCAAGCGTTCCGTTGACGTACGTCTCGGTGCGCGCGGCGGCGCAGTCGTGGACGTCCATGCCGAGCATGTGGCCGGTGCCGTGCAGCGTCCAGCGCCGCTGGAGGCCCAGCTCCAGGACCTTGTCCACGGCCAGGTCGCCCAGCAGGCCCCACTCGACGAGCTTCTCGGCGAGCACGCGCTGCGCGGCGTCGTGGAAGTCGCGGTAGTCGGCACCGGGCTTGACGGCCGCGATGCCCGCTTCCTGGGCCTCGTACACGGCGTCGTAGATCTTCCGCTGCAGCGGCGTGAACGTGCCGTTGATCGGAAGGGTGCGTGTCACGTCGGCGGTGTAGAGGTCATTGGTCTCCACACCGGCGTCGAGCAGCAGCAGCTCGCCGGAGCGCACCGCGCCGTCGTTGCGTACCCAGTGCAGGGTGGTGGCGTGCGGGCCGGCCGCGCAGATCGAGCCGTAGCCGATGTCGTTGCCCTCGATGCGGGCGCGCAGGAAGAAGGTGCCCTCGATGTAGCGCTCGCTCGTCGCCTCGGCCTTGTCGAGGACCTTGACGACGTCCTCGAAGCCGCGTGCAGTGGCGTCGCAGGCCTTCTGCAGTTCGGCGATCTCGAAGGCGTCCTTGACCAGTCGGGCCTCGGAGAGGAAGACGCGCAGTTCCTCGTCGCGTTCCGCGGTGACCTTGTCGGTCAGCGCGGCCTCGATACCGGCGTCGTGGCCGCGGACGTTACGGACCGGGCCGGTGGCCTCGACCAGCGCGGCCGGGAGCTCGCGCACGTCCTTCGCCGGGATGCCCAGCAGCTGCTCGGCCTCGGCGAGGGAGTGGCGGCGGCCGACCCACAGCTCGCCCTGGCCGTCGAGCCAGAACTCGCCGTTCTCGCGGTTGGACCGCGGCAGCAGGTGGATGGTCGCCTCGTGCCCGTCCTCGGTCGGCTCCAGTACGAGGACGCCGTCCTGGGTCCGGTCGCCGGTGAGGTACGCGTACTCGGTGGAGGGGCGGAAGGCGTACTCGGTGTCATTGGAACGGGTCTTCAGCTTGCCCGCCGGGATGACCAGACGCTCACCGGGGAAACGCGCGGAGAGCGCGGCGCGGCGGGCGGCGGTGTGCTCGGCCTGAGCGATGGGTTCGAGGCCGTGCAGCTCCGTATCGGCCCAACCGGACTTCATGTTCGCTGCGAGTTCATCGGAGACGCCCGGGTACAGGGCGTTCTTCCGCTGCTTGACCGTCTCTTCTTCTTCGGTCTCCGGGTTCTCCGGGGTGAGCTCCTCAGCCACGATTTGTCTCTCCTTGATACGACACTGGACGCCGTCCATCGTACGGGCGTACGGAAGGGGGCACAGGGCTGGAAGACCTGTTACACAGGGTGGCCGGGGCGGACTGCACAGCTCAGCCGGGGCGGGCCGGTCGGCTCAGTCGAAGCGCGCGGCCAGAATGACGGCGCCCTCCGCGCTGTTGCCCTGGTCGGGCCCGTCCGGCAGCACGGTCCGCAGCACATGGTCGGCAACGGACCCGGCGTCGTCACGCAGCGCCTTCGGTACGCACGCCGCCGCCGAGTGGAGCCGTGCGAACGCCCGGTCCATCGAGTCGCCGGTGCGGCGCAGCAGCCCGTCGGTGTAGAGGAGTACGGTCTCGCCGGGCGCGAGGGTGATCTCCACGCTCGGCGCCTCCCAGCAGGCGAGCATGCCCAGCGGTGCGGAGAGCGACGTCTCGATGAACTCGGTGCGCCGGTTGCCGATCACGAGCGGCGGCGCGTGGCCGGCGCCGGCCAGCAGGATCTTGCGGCGGGCGGGTTCGCAGTAGGCGAACAGGGCGGTCGCGGAACGGGCGGGTTCGGTCAGCCGCAGCAGCAGTTCCAGATCCGAGAGCACGGCGACCGGATCCTCGCCCTCCATCACCGCGTACGCCCGCAGACCGGCACGCAGCCTGCCCATGGCGGCCAGGGCGCTCGGGCCGGAGCCGTTCACCGAGCCCACGGCAAGAGCGAGCGCACCTTCCGGCAGGGCCAGCGCGTCGTACCAGTCGCCGCCGCCCTGCGGTGCCGTGCGATGGCGTGCGGCCAGCTGTACGCCGGTGACCCGGGGCAGTCGGCTGGGCAGCAGTTCCTCCGTGACGGTGGCGACATCCGCCCTGGCCCGCTCCAGCTCCAGCAGCCTGGCCAGATGCTCGCCGGCGTATCCGGCGTAGAGGCCGACGAGATGGCGCTGGCGTTCCAGTGGTTCGGCGGGTTCGTCGTACAGCCAGACGGCGACACCGAGCCTGCCGGTCGCCTCGGCGGCGAGCGGCAGGGCGTAGCTGGCGGCGTATCCGAGCCGGGTGGCGACCTCGCGGCGGCGGGGGTCCAGGCTGGTGTCGCCGAGCAGATCGGGGGTGGTCTGCGCTCCTTCGGCGTCCGGGAGTCCTTCCAGGATCCGGCCGTAGCAGGTGGCGGTGCGCGGCACCGTCTCGATGTGTCCGAGCTCGGCATGGGCGAGTCCGAGGCCGATGGTGCTTACGGGGCCGCGGCGGTCGGACGGTTCGAAGACGGCCAGCCCGCGGCGGGCACCGACCAGGGTGGCTCCGGCGTCCAGCAGTTCGTGCAGCGCATCCTCGAGTGTGCTGGTTCTGGCCAGTCGCTCGGTGAGCTCGTGCAGCGTGGTGAGGCCGGAGACCCAGCCGGCCAGCCGGTCCTGGATGAACGCTCCGGGGGCGGCCGGTACTTCGGACAGAGAACCGGCAGTGTGCGCTGAAACAGGAATCATGGGATCGATTCCAGCCACTTTCGGCAGGTGCGGGGCGCTCATGGCAATCGGCTTTCCCACCGGTGCGTTTCGTCGAATAGCATCGCAAACCCCCATGTCACTCTGCGCCGCTATCAGTGCATCCACATGTGCACGTAGCGTCCACATGTACACGCACAAGTAAGGCCATGTCCAGCATTGTCCCTGCAGGACTCGTGGTGTCCAAGTGACTCATAAGTTGGCCAAAAAATGCACCCTATGGCGGCTATTTGCGGTCGACTGGGTGTGCTCGACAGGGGGTGTTCTCGGGGTGAAGTCCCAGAGGGAGCGTCATTTCGGGCATGCTGGGTACGTAATCGATGATGACCAGGGGCAGTTCTGATCGCCCCGGAACCTGGCAGTGGGCCCGGACGTCCTCATCTGTGACGGACACGCCCCACCCCCGAGTGGCGGGGTTTGCACCTTGGGACGGCAGGCGCGACACGTGCGCTGCTCCTCGCCATGCTTGTGTCCTGGACACATCTCGCTCCTGCTCGACCCGGTTCGGCGCATGCTCGGTACCGACGATCCACCCGTACCGCAGGTTTGAAGAGCATGTGCGCACAGTGAAGTGATGAACGCGTGTTGTGACGCGCGCGCGTTGTGATGTGGCCCCTCGGCGTTCAACGGAAAGGAACGAGCGCTCATGCGCGAGATCCTCGGAAGGCGACGCAGGCTCCGGCTCCGGCGCAGGGCAAGGCCCGCCCAACTGGACGCGGTCCTGACCTGCGCCACCGCATGGCAGTGGCCCGTGCTCCCCGGAGTGGGACCTGAGGCGGCCGGTGGTCGCGGTGGCCGTGGCCGTGGCTGCGCCTGTCCCGATCCCGAGTGCGCCGTACCTGGCGCACACCCCTTTGATCCCGGTCTCCTCGCGGCGACCACCGACGAGCGCATGGTGCGCTGGTGGTGGGCCAACCGGCCCACCGCCCCGATCGTGCTGGCCACCGGCGGCCGCGCTCCGTGCGCGCTGAGTCTGCCGGCCGTGGCCGCCGCCCGGGCGCTGACCGAGCTGGACCGGATGGGCACGCGGCTCGGCCCCGTGGTGGCGACGCCGACCCGGTGGTCGCTGCTGGTCGCTCCCTACACCCTCGAACGGCTCGGCGAGCTGCTGCACGCCAAGGACTGGGTGCCCAGCTCGCTGCGTTTCCACGGCGAGGGCGGCTATCTCGCCCTTCCGCCGTCCGAGGTGGGGACGGGGCAGGTGCGCTGGGAACGGGCTCCTTCCCCGAGCCCCCGGCTGCGCTCGGACAGGGGGGAGCCCGTCCCCGGATCCGCCGCGCCGTGGCTGCCGGATGTGGGGGCGGTACTCGACGCACTGGTCGAGGCGAGCAACAGCGCACCGGACGGCGGCAGTCGGCTCGCCTACTGACGAGTGGCCGACGGGCGGTTGCCGGGTGCGCCGCGTCCCCGTGGGCGCGGAATCCGTGGTCGGCTCACTCATTCGGGCGTGAGCCGACCTGAGACCGGCCGGCACATGGGGTGTGGGGGGGGAAGGTGCGTGCCTAGCCCCGTGACGCCGCCACCCATGTGCCGGTCGGTCCGAGTTCCCGGAGTAAGGGGGCGTGCGGCACCGGGGTGTTCATATTCGGCTGGTATCTCCGGCGGACCGTCGGGAATTCGGGCGAAGCCGACAGGCCTCGACGGACAGCGACAGGTGAGGCCGTGTGATTCTCCGCGTGATCGGTATCGCGGGTGTGACGGCGTCCACGGCTCCGGTTCCGCCTCCGCTTCCGTCTTCTTCGTCCCTCTCCAGGCCACTCCGGCAGTGCCGGTCTCATCTCGGTCAATGCAAAGTCTGCCGCTGCAAAGTGTGTCGGCGGAGGGCTTTCTGATGGGCCTCCGGAACTCTCTCGAAGCATTCTTCGAAGATTTATTCGAGTAGCTCCGTAGAGGGGTATTCGTAAGGGAGTTCCGGCTTCTGTACGGGGCGGTCGCTCCGGCGGGACCGGCGGTGCGTCGGCGGGGGAGGCTCCGCCGCCGATGGCGACCCGCCGTCAATCCGGGCTCTGCCGCGCCGGGTTGACGACGGTGCACAGGTGCTGAGCTGCCGGGGCCCGGCGTGGAGGTAAGGGCCGGGCTGCACCGGCGAGGGGATCGTGCGCGGGCTCGTGCGCCGCATCGCGCGCTGTGCGCCGTACCCGGAAATGAGGATGCCCGATCGCTGGCGACGGGGGATGCACCAGCGACCGGGCTTCTAGAACGGTAACAAGAGATCTGCCATTCGCAAATTCGATCTCGCGTATTAAGACAGCGATTTACCCGTGAGTACGGCGAGTTGTGACACGCATCACCGAACGGGCCCGGGGGTCGTCACTGTCAGCTGAGCGTCACTTGGCGATTGGTGAGCCCGCCACGGGCCCGCCGCTCCTCGGCGGTGAGCGGCGCGTTTGAGGCGAGTGCCGCCGTCAGTCGCTCCGCGAGCTCGGCTGCGGGCTTCTCGCACTCCGCGGCCCCCATCGCGCTCGGCAGATCCCAGACCGGGACCATCAGCCCGTGTGCCCGGAAGGAGCCGACCAGCCGCGTGCCCTCGCCCAGCGAGGAGGTGCCGGCGGCATGCAGTCGGGCGAGCGCGTCGAGAAGCTGCTCCTCGGGGTGCGGCATGACCCAGCGCAGGTGGTTCTTCTCCGGGGTCTCGCACCAGTACGCGGCGTCCACGCCGGTGAGCAGCGTTGTCGGGATCGCCGCCTCGTTCGCGCGCTCCAGGGACGCGGACACCTCGGGCGTGGCGTTCTCCGCGTCCGGAACCCAGAACTCGAAGCCGGAGTGGACAACGGGCTCGAACGCCGCGTCGGGGTCGAGTACGTCCTGCAGCCGCGGACCGTCGGCCGGTGCGCGCCGGGCGGCCACGGGTGAACCGGGCTCGGCGTCCAGCGCCCGCTGCAACGTGTCCGCGAGGTCACGGCTGAGGTCACCGGACGGGGTGTCGTTCTGCAGGGCGAGCAGCACCGAGCCGTCGTCGCGGCGGAGCGCCGGCCATGCCATGGGCAGGACGGTCGCGAGCGTCACGGAGGGCACGCCCTTGGGCAGCCCGCCCTTCAGCGTCAGCTCGACCGTGGCGGCGGGCACCAGCTCGCGCAGAGCGACCCAGTCGCACTCGCCGGCCAGGCCCTCGAAGGGGCGGTGGACGAGTTCGGTCACTGCCTGGGCGGCGGCGCGGCCGTGACACGCCTTGTAGCGGCGGCCCGAACCGCACGGGCAGGGCTCGCGAGCCCCGACCACCGGGATCTCACCGTCCTTGAGCTGCTGCTTCCCGGCCTTGGTCTGAGGGCGCTTCTTGGCCATGGTGGGCTTTCTCCCGATTGCGACAGTGCGGTCTGGGCCGTGAGCCTAGCGGCCCGTGTCGCGTCCGGGAGACATCCGCCTGCGCGCCCGGCGGTACGGGAGTCCGGACCGCCCGTGTGTACGCCTGTCCATCGATACGTGTGCCGGTACGGGCGCTCGTGCCGCGGCTGCCTCCGCAGCCATCCGTACCCGTGCGGGAACGTCAGCCCACGTCGTCGAAGGTGTCGGCGAAGCCCAGCCCGTCGAGCCCTGACACGCCCTGTACTCCGGACACCTGCCCGTGCCCCTCGCTGACGAGGACCCAGACGGTGACCTCGCCGGACGAGCTGTCGCGTACGCCCCACTCCTCGGCGAGCGCGCTGATGATGTTGAGCCCGCGGCCGCCGCGCGCCGTCACCGATGGTGTGGCCGGAATCGGTCGGGTCGGACCGCCTCCGTCCGTCACTTCGACGGTCAGGCCGCCTGTTCTGTCCACGCGCCATGCGGCGCGGATGTCGCCGTCACCCACATCCGTGTGTCGTCCCAGCGGCCTACCGTGCCGACAGGCATTGCTGAGTAGTTCGGAAAGGATCAATACAGCATCGTCGACGACCGAATCCGGCACCCCGTGGCTGCGCAGTTGCTCGCGCATCCGGTGCCGCGCCTGACCCACGCCCGCAGGGCCATGGGGTACGGCCATGCTCGACGACGTGGGCACTTCCTGTGCCACCACCAACGCCACCCCCGAGACCTCCTTTGCCCCACGCCACGGAGTGGATGCCCTCCTGAACTGGACTGGAAACCGGCCAATCGCTTGCCAGTGACGCACTCGTAACGATCGAATACGGTTCGAATGCGCCGGTGCACTCCGTGTAACTGACGTTAAGAGCGTCCCAGTTGTGACAGAACCTGTTTAGGGCGGTTCGTGATGATTGCCTCGACGCCGAGGTCGATGCAGAGCTCGACGTCCTCGGGTTCGTTGACCGTCCAGACGTGCGCGCGATGGCCCGCACGGTGCAGCCGCTCGATGTAGCCGGGGTAACTGCGTACGATCCGCATTCCCGGGCCGGCGATCCGCGCCCCGGCCGGCAGTCGCCCGTCACGCAGGCGTGGCGAGACGAACTGCATCAGATAGACGGTGGGCAGGGTGGGGGATGCGGCCTGGATCCGGTACAGGGAGCGTGCCGAGAAGCTCATGATCCGTATCGGTGAAGGGCCGCCGGCCGGCGGGACGTCGAGTTCGAAGCGCTTCAGCAGATACAGCAGCCGCTCCTCGACCTGGCCCGCCCAGCGGGTGGGGTGCTTGGTCTCGATGGCCAGCTGGAGCGGGCGCCCGGCTGCGCGCGTCTCGGCGACCAGTTCGAGCAGTCGCTCCAGAGTGAGCACGGAAGTGAGTTCACCCGGCACCGGATCCCAGTCCGGGGACTCCGACTCCTCGCGGTCCTTCCAGGAGCCGAAGTCGAGGGCGGCGAGCTCGGAGAGCTCCAGCGTGGAGACGGCGCCGCGGCCGTTGGAGGTGCGATTCACCCGGCGGTCGTGTACGCAGACGAGGTGGCCGTCGGCGGTGAGCCGTACATCGCACTCCAGCGCGTCGGCGCCGTCCTCGATCGCCTTCCGGTATGCGGCCAGGGTGTGCTCGGGAGCGTCGTCGGACGCGCCTCGGTGGGCAATGACCTGGATGGAATGGTGCGTGGATTGCTGCCGTGCTGCGTGGGTCACTGAGTCATGGTGTCACCGAGAGGCGGCCGCTGTGTACAGCTTGCGCCGCGGGGATCCGCACCTTGCGCCGGGGCTGTGCGCGCCTCGTGCCGGGAGACCGTTTTGCCGGATGTAAAGATTGGCGTGCGGATGCACAGGTCCTGCTTACAGTGGCCTGACGTGCCTTGGGAAAAGCTGTCCAGGGACACGTACACAGCGGATCTCTTGCCGAACATGATGTGGAACCGAGGAGTTAAAGAGCTGTGAGCACAGAGAACGAGGGCAACGAGGGCACTGCGGCCGAGGCCGTTCCGTCCGTACCTCCAGTGCCGGCCGATGCTCCTCAGGGGTCACCTGAGAGCACGCCCGCGTCCACGCCCGCCCCGGCGCGGGTGCCGGACCCGGCAGCCACGCAGCACCCGTTCCCTCCGACGGAGGAACCGGCCGCTGCGACCACCCCCATGGCTTCCGTGCCGGGCACGCCTCCCCCCGGGCTCCAGTCGGCCGCCGAAGCCAACTGGCCCCCGCCCCCTCCCGCCGTCCCCGTGTACGCGCACCACGGCGCGGACGGCGGCGGTGCCGGTCCGGTCTGGGGCGCCCCGGCCCAGCTCCACTCCCCCGAAGGCCCGCGCAAGCGGGGCATGGGCGGCCTGGTGGCCGTGGTGGCAGCGGCGGCGCTGATCGCGGGCGGTATCGGCGGTGCCCTCGGCTACTGGGCGGCCGACCGGAACGACAGTGCCAACGGCTCGACCACGGTCGCGGCGTCGGACAACCCGCGGGACCTCAAGCGCGAGCCCGGCACGGTCGCGGGCGTGGCCGCCAAGGCGTTGCCGAGCGTGGTCACCATCGATGCGCAGGGCGGTGACGGCGAGGGCGGTACGGGCACCGGCTTCGTGTACGACAGGCAAGGCCACATCCTCACGAACAACCACGTGGTGGCCTCCGCTGCGGACAGCGGTCAGGTCACGGCGACGTTCTCCAACGGCAAGAAGTACGACGCCGAGGTGGTCGGCCGGGCGAAGGGCTACGACGTCGCCGTGCTGAAGCTGAAGAACCCGCCGTCGGGGCTCGCGCCGCTGTCCCTCGGCAACTCGGACCAGGTCGCGGTCGGTGATTCGACGATCGCGATCGGCGCTCCGTTCGGTCTGTCCAACACGGTGACCACGGGCATCATCAGCGCCAAGAACCGCCCGGTCGCCTCCGGCGACGGTTCCGGTGGCAGCAACTCGTACATGAGCGCCCTGCAGACCGACGCCTCGATCAACCCGGGCAACTCCGGTGGCCCGCTGCTCGATGCGCGCGGCGCGGTCATCGGCATCAACTCGGCCATCCAGTCGACCGGCAGCAGTGTCGGTCAGGCCCAGGCGGGCTCCATCGGCCTCGGCTTCGCAATCCCGATCAACCAGGCGACGAACGTCGCACAGCAGCTGATCAGGACCGGCCAGCCGGTCTACCCAGTGATCGGCGCCACGGTCACGATGGACGAGAGGACCGGCGGCGCTGCCATTCCGGTCCAGGGCACGGGCGGTACGGCAGCCGTGGCGAAGGACGGCCCTGCGGACAGGGCCGGTCTCAAGGCGGGCGATGTCATCACGAAATTCAACAACACCGTGATCGACAGCGGCCCGACCCTGATCGGCGAGATCTGGACCCACAAGCCCGGTGACCGGGTGAAGCTGACCTACAAGCGCGACGGCAGGACGGCAACGGCCGAAGTCACCCTGGGGGAGCGCAAGGGCGACAGCTGACCGGCTAGGCTGTCCTCGCGTCAACCTCGGTCCATGGACCGAGGGCGCGGGGTGGGTTGCCCGAGCGGCCTAAGGGAACGGTCTTGAAAACCGTCGTGGCAGCGATGTCACCGTGGGTTCAAATCCCACACCCACCGCGGACGAACGGCCCCTGACCAGCTTGGTCGGGGGCCGTGTTCGTGCTCGTGCACCGTGATCACCCGCTCTTCCCTTGGCTTCCCGGCAGATCGGGCACGCGAGGGGCACGCGCCGCCGGCCGACTCAGCTGTGATCGATCCACTCGCTGAGCCTGATCCTCACCTGATTGTTGTGGTCGGTGTGCCAGACGACCTCGCCACTGACCTGATCTCCCAGCGCTGGAAGGCTTGCACCGGGCGGCATGGAGCCGATATCTGCCAGCCCGAGCGCGTTCGGCGCATCGTCGATGCGAATGAAGACTCCGAAGGGTCGGCGGTCGATGACCTGACCAGTGATGCGGGTGCCTACGGGCAGCGCGGCCACGGTTGCTGACCACTCTCGGCGGACTTGTTCAGGGGAGGGACCGTTGGGCCAGGTGTATTCGGTCATGAGCCGATCCTGTCAGGGGTGACGTGCGTGAGGGCGGTGGAGTCTCAATGGCTGAGTCCCCCGGTCACCCGTGCCGACGTCACCGCCGCCGCAGGCACCAGTGCCTGCGTGGCCGTGTGACACGCCTGGTCAACTGGGCTGAACGCCCGCCAGCTTCGGGCCAATTCACCTCATGCTGACGAAGTGTCATGCCGTGTGACAGGCGGGGTTGCAACGAGCACCCGTAGGATGCCGATGGGGGCGGACCCGTAGCGCAGAGGTCGTCGCGCGCGGTCTCCAAAATCGCGAGGACGCTGGTTCGAATCCAGCCGGTTCGCCTTCTCGCTGTATCCGGGGTGTTCCCGAACCGGACCTGGTCGCCATGGGCAAGCTCTGGACCCGTGTGGACCACGCAGCCGACACATCCCCTTGTGGGAAGGCGAAGCGGCAGGCCAGGCGCGCAATCGGTACCCAGGGCAGAACCCGGTATCGGCGTACATGGGCGCCCAGATAGCGGGCCGCTTGTTCGCAAGCCCCGACACGCAGCTCCTCTTCGCTGCTGCCGGGCTCGTACTGATGTTGGTTGGGCTCGGACTTATGTGGGCCGCACAGAGGCCGGGGCGGCGTGCTTGAACCGTGAACGCAATCCGAGGGTGTACTGCGCCCTGCGGACCGGACGTTCGCTACGACGACGGACGCGGACCGGTGGCTCACGCGGAAGCGCGTCGAGGCCGAGATCGGAAGAGGGACGCCGGCTCGACCCGGGCGCAGGGAAGCAGCTGCGCTACGACCAGCGGTGCAAGGTGTCTTTCGGCCCTGCCGCTTCGGATCAACAGGCGTTGGCCGAGCGCGGATCACGGCTATCGGTCCGCACGCCGTTGACCTGTGCGGTTACGGGTTCCGTCTGATCGGCCCGCGCTTCGGCAGCACTCTCCTACCGGGCGCCCAGCAGCCCCAGGACCTTGTTGTTGAAGTAGTGGTGGGAGTTGCCGTTGCCCACTTGTTCACCGCTGTGTTGAACAGAGCGCCGTACATGGTCACGTTGTCACCGAAGTGATAGTTCCTCGGATTTACAGCACACGCTCCACGCGCACCTGGAACTCGGTCTCCGGGTTCTCGATGGCGTTGACGAGGTGAAGGAGCAGCTGGCGCAGTAGCCAATCTCAGTGCCCTGCCCCGCCGTTCGCCCAGTCCGTGGTGAGGCGGGCCGCCGAGGTGATGGTGGCGCGGGCTTCGCGTTCGGTGAGGCCGGTGCGGACGGCGGCGTGGGTGAGGGCGTCCGCCAGGGCGTCGCCGAAGCCGTGTTCGTAGGCGCGGCAGGCTGCCCAGAAGAGCCGTGTGTTGCGCTGACCCTCGTGTGCCGCGAGGACGAAGCGGACCAGTCCCCGGCCGTGGTCGGACCGGGGCGTGGGGTGGTGAGGGCGCGCAGGGGGTGTGAGCAGGTGGAGGAGCGCGCGGGGGCAGGCGGCCGGCGGGAGGTCGGCGGTGCCCGGGGCGAGCCTGTAGGTGCCATGGGCGGTGACCGAGCCGGGGCCCACCAGGTAGCCGCCGGCGCCGCGGATGTCGATGCCGGGGGCGAGTCGGCCGGCGGAGTTCGGTACGGAAACGCCGGGCGGACCGGTCAGCCAGATGTGGCGGCCACCGCTGGGGGTGAGGACCGTGACGGTCGGCGGGATCGTGAACAGGTGGTGCAGTGCCAGCTGTTGGAGGGAGGCGGCGGAGTCGTTGCGACCGGTGGTGTCGATGTCCAGGTCGATGCCGATGAGGTGGTGCGGGGGCCGGCCGCAGGCGATGCCGTATCCGGTGGCCCAGGGGGCGGCGGTGAAGAGGGCGCGTATGGCGGCGGGGTCGGTGGTGGCGTCGTGGACGCCGTGTCCGGGAAGACCGCAGGCGCCTCGGCAGGTGACCGGCCGGTCTTCGTTCCGGTGCGGAGAGGGCAGGGCGGGGAGCTTGCCGGCGGAGAGCGGGATGACGGGGAGCCCGCGCTCGGCGGCGGAGAGTGCGTGGGCGAGGGCCAGGGTGGCGGTCTGCCGGTCGATGATGGCCATGACTCTATTTTCGTACAAGTGTTCTAAGAAGGGAAGGGGGCGCGGGGCTGGTGGGCTGGATGCCGGAACGCTTCTCCCCTTGGGGGGTATGGATCGCGCGGCCCGGAGAGGGTGGGAGAGGTGTCGGAGGGGCGTGATCTGGGGCTTTGGGGGGCGCGAGAGGGTTTATCGGGTGATCCTCATGCTTGCGGGGGAATCGGATCACATGAGTGGTTCGCTGGAGATTCGGTGGGCAGCTCTGGTGTCGCGACGTCGTGACAGACACCCGGGCGGTCGGCCAACTGCCCCGGGACAAGCCGTACTTTCGGTTCCTGGAGGAATTGACATGGCAAGCATCCGTACCACTCGTGCCCTCGCCGCTGTTGCAGCTCTGCCCCTTGCCGCCGTGCTCTTCGGCGGCGTGGCCCAGGCCGACAACGGCTCGTTCGCGAACGACGGATCGAACGCGGCTGTGGCGACGGTCGCCGGCAGCGGCGTCGGTGGCAACAACTCCGGTAATTCGTCCACGTCGCAGCAGCAGGCCGTCGGCTCCGGGGCGTCGAATCGGAGCAACTCCGCGCAGGTGAACGGATCGTCGTTCACCACGATCGACCAGCACACCGAGACGGTCGTGGTGAATTTCACCAATCTCTGGTGAGCCATGGGCCGGTCGGGGGGTCGGGCCACGGCTGGTTGAACAGCGGCCTGTGCGAGGGCGCTTCGGTGTCCCTGTGCAGGCCGCTTCGCGTTGTCCGGCGGCCGCGTCGGAGCGTCGTCGACCTTGACAGCGAGTACAGATCTGACGGACAGTCAGAAACCCTGAACCGTACGCCCGTGTCCGGGAGGCCGCCGCCGTGCACCTCGCCCAGACGGAGCGTCAGCGACAGCTGCGCGCCGAACTCCGTACGTACTTCCGCAAGGTGATGCCCGGCAGGGACGCGAGGACGGGGCCAGGGAGCGAGGACCCGGCCGAGCAACGCCGACTGCTGCGCCGGATCGGCGCGGACGGGATGCTCGGACTCGGCTGGCCCGTCGAGTACGGCGGCCAGGGCCGCGGCCCCGACGAGCAGTTCGTCTTCTTCGACGAGGCCTACCGGGCGGGGGCGCCCGTTTCGATGGTCACCCTGAACACCGTCGGGCCGACGCTGATGAAATACGGGACAGAGGAGCAGAAGGCGTACTTCCTGCCCAGGATCCTCAGCGGCGACCTCGTCTTCGCCATCGGCTACAGCGAGCCGGAGGCCGGTACGGACCTCGCCGCGCTGCGCACCAGGGCCGTGCGGGACGGCGACTCCTGGGTGATCGACGGGCAGAAGATCTTCACCAGCAATGCGCAGAACGCCGACTGGATCTGGCTCGCCTGCCGCACGGACCCGGATGCGCCCAAGCACCGGGGCATCTCGATCATTCTGGTGCCGACGGACGCCCCTGGGTTCGCCTGGACTCCGATCGAGACCGTGGGCGGGCTGATCACGACGTCCACCTACTACGACGGGATACGGGTGCCCACCACCCATCTGGTCGGGGCAAAGAACGGCGGCTGGGGACTGATCACCAACCAGCTGAACCATGAACGAGTCGCTCTCGCCGCCATCGGAATGCAGGCCGAGGACTTCTACGAGGCGGCACTCACCTTCGCTCGCATTCCCGACCCGGTGACGGGCCGGCGTCCGGTGGACGAGCCATGGGTGCGGACCCGGCTGGCCGAGGCGTACGCCCGGCTGGCGGCGACGCGCCTGCTCAACTGGCGGCTGGTGGGGGATGTCGGCGCGGGTTCGCTGGCCCCGGGCGAGGCGAGCGGCGTGAAGTTCGTCGGAACCGAGAGCGCAGTCGAGGTGTATCGGATCTGCCAGGAAATCACGGGCGAGGCCGGGACGATCCGGGGCGGTTCGCCCGGCTCCTTCGGGGGCGGGGAGCTGGAGCGGATGAACAGGGCGGCGCAGATCAACACCTTTGGGGGCGGAGTGAGCGAGGTGCAGCGGGAGATCGTCGCGACGATGCGGCTCGGCATGAAGAGGAGCAAGCGGTGACGGGCGCGCGGGAAGAGCCGCAGCGGCGCGAAGAGCGGGACGAGTTGTACGGGCGGCTCAAGGAAGACGAGTTGTACGGGCGGCTCAAGGAATTCGAGGGGCGTGCCGCCGCGACCGAGGGCGTCGGCAAGGACCTCGTCAACAAGCCGATGATCAGGCACTGGTGCGAGGCGATGGGGGACACCAACCCCGCCTACACGGGGCCGGAGGCGATCGCCCCGCCGGCGATGCTGCAGGCGTGGACGATGGGCGGCCTGTCGGGGCACACCGACCGCTCCCAGGCGTACGAGGAGCTGTTCGGCCTGCTCGACGGCGAGGGGTACACCTCGGTGGTGGCGACCGACTGCGAGCAGGAATATCTGCGGCCGCTGCGGCCCGGCGACCGGATCACGTTCGACGCAGTGATCGAGTCGGTCTCGGAGCGGAAGACGACCAAGCTGGGGACGGGCTACTTCGTGACGACGCGGATGGACGTCCGCGCGGAAGGGAAGCTCGCCGGGACGCACCGCTTCCGGATCCTCAAGTACACACCGGCATCGGTGAAGCGTGCGTCGCCCCGCGGCGGCCGGAGCCTGCGCCCGAGGCCGGTGATCAACCGGGACAACGCCGGGTTCTGGCAGGGCGTCGCCGAGCACAGGCTGCTGATCCAGCAGTGCGGCGAGTGCGCGACGCTGCGTTTCCCCTGGCTGCCCGGCTGCAACGGGTGCGGCTGCCAGGAATGGGACACGGTCGAGGCGAGTGGCGAGGGCACCGTCTTCAGTCACGTCGTGATGCATCACCCGCCCTTCCCCGCCTTCAGTACCTCCGAGGAGGGCGGGCCGTACGCGGTGGCACTGATAGAGCTGGCGGAGGGGGTGCGGATGGTCGGCAATGTGGTCGGCGTGCCGTACGACAAGGTGCGGACGGGAATGCCGGTGCGGCTGGAATTCCTCCGTACGGACCCGGAGTTGGAGCTTCCGGTCTTCCGGGGAGGCGAGGGCTGACATGGACTTCGCACCCACCGAGGAGCAGACCGCGGCGCAGGGGCTGGCGGCGCAGATCTTCGGGGATCTGTCGACGCACGAGCGCCTGGCCGGGGCCGGCACGGGGACGGACACCGAGCTGTGGAAGGAGCTTTGCGCGGCCGGACTGACCGCAGCCGTTGAGGAGATCGGGCTGCTGGGCCTGGTGCTTCTGCTGGAGGAGCAGGGCCGGACGACGGCGCAGGTGCCGTTCGCGGTGAGCTGTGTGTACGGGCTGCTCGCCGTCGCCGGGCACGGCACGGACGAACAGCGGGAGCGACTGCTTCCTCCGCTGCGGGACGGCACGACTGTCGCCACCGGGGCGTTCCCGGCTCGCGCCGGGATACGGGCGGACGGTGAGGGGCGGCTGAGCGGCAGCGTGCCGTATGTGCCGTGGCTGCGGGACGCCGACCTCGTCCTCGTCGCGGATTCGGACCGGAAGCTGTGGATCGTACGGACCGCTGATCGGGGTGTGGTGACGGAGCCTGTGGAGACCACGGCGCCGTGGTCGGCGGCGCGGCTCGTCCTGGACCGGGCGCCCGGGGAGCGGCTCGGGGGCGCCGGGGCGTACGAGGCGGTGCTGGCCGCGAGCCGGACCGCGTTCGCCGGGTTGCAGGCCGGGGTGTGCGCCGGTTCGCTGGCCCGGGCCGTCGCCCACACGAACACCCGGGAGCAGTTCGGGCGCCCGCTCGCCACCAAGCAGGCGGTGCTGCTGCGCGCCGCCGACGCCCATATGGACACCGAGGCGATACGGGTCACCGCGTACGAGGCTGCCTGGCGGCATGACACAGGACTGCCGTACGGACCGCAGGCGCTGACCGCCGCCTGGTGGGCGTCGGAGGCCGGAAAGCGGGTGGTGCACGCCGGACAGCATCTGCACGGCGGAACAGGCGCGGATCTCGACCATCCCGTACACCGACACTTCCTCTGGGGCCGTCAGCTCGACGCCTATCTGGGATGCGGCAGCGAAGTACTGCAGGAGCTCGGCCAGTCGCTGGTGAAGGAGAGACCGGAGTGAAGGTCGGTGAGGAACTGGCGCCGCTGGAGATCGCGGTGACCCGCACCCTGATCGTGGCCGGCGCCATCGCCTCCCGCGATTACCAGGACGTGCACCATGACGCGGAACTCGCCCGGGAGAAGGGCTCCCCGGACATCTTCATGAACATCCTGACGACCAACGGCCTGGTCGGCAGGTACGTCACCGACCGTTTCGGCCCGTCGGCAGTGCTCCGCAAGGTCGCCATCAGGCTGGGCGTGCCCAACTATCCGGGGGACACCATGGTCCTGAGCGGCACGGTCACCGCCCTCGGGGACGACGGGACGGCCGAGGTGTCGGTCGTCGGAGCCAACGGTCTCGGCAGGCATGTCACCGGCACGGTGACCGTCGGCGTTGCAAAGGGGGCGGCATGAGCGTGCGCAGGGCCGACTCGCTCGGCGGCAAGGCGGCGGTCGTGGGGATCGGTGCGACCGAGTTCTCCAAGGATTCCGGGCGCAGCGAACTCAAACTGGCCGTCGAGGCGGTGCGGGCCGCCCTGGACGACGCCGGGCTGACCCCCGCCGATGTCGACGGCCTGGTCACGTTCACCATGGACACCAGCCCCGAGATCACCGTCGCCCACGCGGCCGGTATCGGTGAGCTGTCGTTCTTCTCCCGCGTCCACTACGGAGGCGGGGCGGCCTGCGCCACCGTGCAGCAGGCGGCCCTGGCCGTGGCGAGCGGGGTGGCCGACGTCGTGGTCTGCTACCGCGCGTTCAATGAGCGCTCCGGACGCAGGTTCGGCTCCGGGGTGCAGCAGCGGGAGCCCACCGCGGAGGGCACTGCGCTCGGCTGGAGCCTTCCCTTCGGGCTGCTTACGCCGGCCTCCTGGGTCGCCATGGCCGCCCAGCGCTATCTGCACACCTATGGGCTGACGCCGGACGTCTTCGGCCATGTCGCGGTCACCGACCGGCGCCACGCCGCCACCAACCCCGCGGCGTACTTCTACGGGAAGCCGATCACCCTGGCCGACCATGCCGCATCGCGGTGGATCGTCGAACCCCTGCGGCTGCTCGACTGCTGTCAGGAGACCGATGGCGGCCAGGCAATCGTCGTCACCAGTGCGGAGCGGGCCAGGGATCTGCCGCAGCCGCCCGCCGTGATCGTCGCCGCCGCCCAGGGGGCCGGGCGGGCGCAGGAGCAGATGACCAGCTTCTACCGCGACGATCTGACCGGCCTGCCGGAGATGGGGGTGGTAGCCCGGCAGCTCTGGCGGAACTCCGGCCTCCGCCCCTCCGACATCGATGTGGGCATCCTCTACGACCACTTCACACCGTTCGTCCTGATGCAGCTGGAGGAGTTCGGCTTCTGCGCACCCGGCGAGGCCGCCGACTTCGCCGCGGCCGGCGCGCTGCCCCTGAACACGCACGGCGGCCAGCTGGGGGAGGCGTATCTGCACGGGATGAACGGCATCGCGGAGGCGGTCCGGCAGATCCGGGGCTCGTCGGTGAACCAGTTGTCCGGGGTGGCCAGGACCCTGGTCACGGCAGGCACCGGCGTGCCCACCTCGGGACTGATCCTGGGCGCGGACGACTGAGAGCCTGTCGGGTGACCCCTGATCGGGCGGACGCGGCATGGCACGCACGCTTGAGCGCATGCAACTGTTCGCACTCGGGTGCAGTCTCCGGCCTGGCAGGGCATCGGGGGCGAACCCTGAGCCCCGATGGCGACGACTCCACCTACAGGAGGTGGGGCAGGCCCCACCCGTACACCCTGAGGCGGACGCGGTTTCGGGACCTGGGGCCGATCCCCGGGACGGCGCCCGCTCCTAGCGTGGAGGTATGACCACGCCAGTCTGCACGGGCACCTCCGGGGGAGCTGCCACCATCGGCCACGTCCCGCACGGCTCGTACGCCGCGCGCACTCCGTATGCCTTGCGCACTCCGTACGCCTCGCAGGCTCCGCACGCTCCGTATCCGTCGTTCTCCTCGTTCGTACGGGCGCGGCGGCCCGTACTGCTGCGTGCCGCGCGCTCGCTCACCGCGAACCCGAGCGACGCCGAGGATCTGCTGCAGACCGCGCTCACCAAGACGTATGTCGCCTGGGAGCGGATCGAGGACCACCGCGCGCTCGACGGCTATGTCCGCCGGGCGCTGCTGAACACCCGGACCTCGCAGTGGCGCAAGCGCAAGGTCGACGAGTTCGCCTGCGACGAACTGCCCGAACAGGAGGCCTCCGAGGCTCCCGACCCGGCCGAGCACCAGACGCTGCACGACGCCATGTGGCGTGCCGTGCTGAAGCTTCCGGACCGGCAGCGGGCGATGGTGGTCCTGCGGTACTACGAGGACCTGAGCGAGGCTCAGACGGCCGAGGTGCTCGGGGTGTCCATCGGCACCGTGAAGAGCGCCGTGTCGCGGGCGCTCGGCAAGCTCAGGGAGGACCCGGAGCTGGCTCCGGTGCGGTGAATCCCGGGGCGGCGCGCCGGGCAGGCCTGACTTTGCCGAACGACACCGATTCGTGCTCTCGGGACTAGTGACATACCGCCTGGTATGTGCGCAGAATCAGCGGAACCCTACTGCCGCGTAGCGCCCACCGGGAGGACGCCGTGCTGAGCACGATGCAGGACGTACCGCTGACTGTCACCCGCATCCTCGAACACGGGATGACCATTCACGGGAAGTCCCAGGTCACGACCTGGACCGGTGAGCCCGAGCCGCAGCGGCGCAGCTTTGCCGAGATCGGCGGGCGGGCCGCGCAGCTCGCGAACGCGCTGCGCGACGAGCTCGGTGTCGACGGCGACCAGCGGATAAGCACCCTCATGTGGAACAACGCCGAGCACGTCGAGGCGTATCTCGCGATCCCTTCGATGGGCGCGGTCCTCCACACACTCAATCTCCGGCTCCCCGCCGAGCAGCTGATCTGGATCATCAAGCACGCCGACGACAAGGTCGTCATCGTCAACGGCTCCCTGCTGCCGCTGCTCGCGCCGCTCCTCCCCCATCTGACATCGATCGAGCATGTGATCGTCACGGGGCCCGGCGACCGCTCCGTCCTCGACGGCGCTGCGCCCCGGGTGCACGAGTACGAGGAACTGATCGCCGGCCGTCCGACCGGCTACGACTGGCCCGAGCTCGACGAACGCCAGGCCGCCGCCATGTGCTACACCTCCGGCACCACGGGTGACCCCAAGGGCGTCGTCTACTCCCACCGCTCCCTCTACCTGCACTCCATGCAGGTCAACATGTCCGAGTCGATGGGCCTGACCGACAAGGACACCACGCTGGTGGTCGTCCCCCAGTTCCATGTGAACGCATGGGGTCTGCCGCACGCCGCGTTCATGTCCGGCATCAACATGCTCATGCCGGACCGGTTCCTGCAGCCCGCCCCGCTCGCCGACATGATCGAGCGGGAGAAGCCGACCCATGCCGCCGCCGTCCCCACCATCTGGCAGGGACTGCTCGCCGAGGTCACCGCCAACCCGCGCGATCTCACCTCCATGGCCCGCGTCACCATCGGCGGCGCCGCCTGTCCCCCCTCCCTCATGAAGGCGTACGACAAGCTCGGCGTCCGCCTCTGCCACGCCTGGGGCATGACGGAGACCTCGCCGCTCGGCACCATGGCCAACCCGCCCGCCGGGCTGACCGAGGAGCAGGAGTGGCCCTACCGCGTCACCCAGGGCCGCTTCCCGGCCGGCGTCGAGGCACGCCTGGTCGGCCCCGGTGGCGAGCATCTGCCGTGGGACAACGAGTCGGCCGGTGAGCTGGAGGTGCGCGGCCCCTGGATCGCCGGTGCCTATTACGGGGGCTCGGACGGCGAGGCCCTGCGCCCCGAGGACAAGTTCAGCGAGGACGGCTGGCTGAAGACAGGTGACGTCGGTGTGATCAGCGAGGACGGCTTCCTCACCCTCACCGACCGCGCCAAGGACGTCATCAAGTCCGGCGGCGAATGGATCTCCAGCGTCGAGCTGGAGAACGCGCTCATGGCGCACCCGGATGTGGCCGAGGCGGCGGTCGTCGCCGTCCCGGACGAGAAGTGGGGCGAGCGCCCGCTCGCGACCGTGGTCCTCAAGGACGGTGCCACCACCGAGTACGAGGTGCTGAGGAACTTCCTCGCCGAGTCCGGCATCGCCAAGTGGCAGCTGCCGGAGCGCTGGACGATCATTCCGGCGGTGCCGAAGACGAGCGTCGGCAAGTTCGACAAGAAGGTGATCCGCAAGCAGTACGCGGAGGGCGAGCTGGACATCACCCGGCTCTGACCCGACCCGGCCGGGGAGTACGACGAGGGCGGTACGGGATCTCCCGTACCGCCCTCGTCGTCATCTGCGGCTGCCCGCCGGTCAGTTCGTGCCGATCTTCGCGAGCAGGTCGACGATGCGCGACTGCACCTCGTCGCTGGTGGAGCGCTCGGCCAGGAAGAGGACGGTCTCGCCCGAGCTGAGCTTCGGCAGTTCCGACCCGGTCATGCCGGCGGAGGTGTAGACGACCAGCGGGGTCCGGTTCAACTGGCCGTTGGCGCGCAGCCAGTCCACGATCCCGGCCCGGCGGCGGCGTACCTGCAGCAGGTCCATCACCACCAGGTTGGGCCGCATCCGGGTGGCGAGTGCCACCGCCTCGTTGTCGGTGGAGGCCCGTGCGACCTGCATGCCGCGGCGTTCCAACGTCTCCGTCAGCGCCAGCGCGATCTCCTCGTGCTCCTCGATCAGCAGCACCCGCGACGGGTGCTGCTCGCTGTCACGCGGGGCGAGCGCCTTGAGGAGCACGGCGGGGTCGGCGCCGTACGCGGCCTCCCGCGTAGCCTGCCCCAGACCGGCCGTCACCAGCACCGGGACCTCGGCCGCCACCGCCGCCTGACGCAGCGACTGCAGCGCCTTGCGGGTGATGGGACCGGTGAGCGGGTCGACGAAGAGCGCGGCGGGGAACGCCGCGATCTGGGCGTCGACCTCCTCGCGCGAGTGCACGATCACCGGCCGGTAGCCGCGGTCGCTCAGCGCCTGCTCGGTGGCGACATCGGGCGCGGGCCAGACGAGCAGCCGACGCGGGTTGTCCAGCGGCTCCGGGGGCAGCTCGTCGTCGACCGGCTGCGGCGAGGGACGGTTGGCGACCTCCACCGCGCCACCCGGACCGTCCAGCGGCTCCGGCCCCTCGGCGCCCTCGTCGGGCGCCCCTATCGCGTACGAGCGTCCTTCGGCCTCCGGAGCGGAGAGCAGCTGCCCAGAACCCGGGCCCTGGCCTTGCGCGGCGCCGGACTGGGACGGCGCGGTCTGCGGGGTGCGCTCGCCCTCCGGCGGGGCGGCGAGCTTACGGCGCCGTCCGGCACCGCCGAGCGTCTGGTTCTGCTGGTGCGCGATGTGCTGGGCGAACGGCACACCCTGCCCGAGCGTCCGCACGCTGAAGGCACGTCCCTGCGTCGAGTCCGAGGAGCCGCCGGGCATCGGAGCCTCCACGGGCAGCGGCTGCCTGCGTGCGTCCGCCACGGGCGCGATGTTCTGCGGACGGCTCTGCGCGATGCCGGTCGCGTCGGCGGTGTCCGCGACGTCTGTGGTGCCGGTGGTGTGCGTGGTGTGGTCGGCCGCGGGCCATTGCGGATCACCGCCGGACCGGCTGCCGGGCTGATCGACGGTCTGATCGCCGGGGTGGTTGTCGCCCCGTTCGTCGGCCTGATCACCGGGCGTGGCCGGCGCGGCCGGGCCCTGCCCCGAGGTGCCGTTCTCCGCCCAGCCGCCGGACTGCACGGGCTGCTGCTCCGCAGGCTGCCCTACGGCCTGTCCGGCCTGCTGGGGAGCGTCGGCGTGACGTGCCCGGCGCCGCCCGGTCGGTACGGGGTGCGCCTGGAGCGGTGTGTGGTCGTCGTCCGACGCGATGCGTACGGCGTCGTGGCGTCCGGGCAGCGAGGCGTCCGCGTCGGCGGCCGTGGACGGGGTCCGGTCGGCATCCGCGGGCGGGAGTGCGAACGCGGTACGAGGCCCGGTCGGCTCGGCCTGAGCGGAACGCTCCTTCGTGGCCGCCAATGCCCGCCGCGCCCGCCGCCCGGTCGGCTGAGGCGCCGACGCCGGACCGTCACCTACCTGCGGGGGACCCTCGGAAGCGGAAGCCGGCAGGGCCAGCTGGTTCTCGTCGCCCCGGCGCGCCCGGTGTCCACCCGCAGGCACCGGCACCTCGGCCGGAACGCCCTGCGGCGGCACGGTCTGCCCACGCTGCGGACGGCCACCGCCACCCTGCGCGCCCTCGGCCGCCGTCACCACCGCCCCCTCGGACGGTGCCGAGGCCGCGGGCAGGGCCAATGCCTGCCCCGGCCCCTGCTGCTCGACAGCAGGCTGTCCAGGCCTCTGCCCCTGACCCTGCTTGGGCAACTGGGACAGCTGAGCCGGAAGTGAATGCTGAGCACCGGTCTCGGCCGGACTCGGCCGACCACGCCTGCGCCCCGATCCCTCGCCCTGCTGGGCCGGAATGGTCTCGTGCGGGCTGTGCGCGCCCTGCCCACCCTGCGTCTCCTGCGAGCCCTGCACCGCGGGCTCACGACGCGCCCGCCGCCGGCCCGTCGGCTCGGCCGCCGCGGTGTCTCCGTCCCCGGACCCGGCCCCTGCCCCTGCCCCGGAATCACCCACAGGGCTCTCCAGGAACGCATCCGTGGACGCCCGCCGTGCCCGCCGCCGCCCGCCGCCCGGCGCGCTCTGACCGGCCATCGGCTCCGGTTCGGGTTCGGGCTCGGACACCGGCGGCGGCATCGCCGTTCCCGAGCCCGCGCCCAAGGGCACTTCGAGCACATACGCGCTGCCGCTCATTCCCGGCACCTCGTGCGTCTGGAGCACGCCGCCGTGCGCCCGTACGATCCCGCGCACGATCGGCTCGTGCACCGGGTCTCCCCCGGCGAACGGCCCGCGCACCTCGATCCGTACGACCTCACCGCGCTGCGCCGCCGCGACGACCACCGTCGAGTCGACGTAGCCACCGCCCGGCACCACGCGGGCCTTGCCGGTCGAGTCGACCCCGGCGACATCCGCGACCAGATGGGCGAGCGCGGTCACCAGCCGGGCCGCGTCCACCTCGGCCTCGATCGGCGGCGCGTGCACCGCGAACTGGGCGCGCCCGGGGCCGATCAGCTCGACGGCCGCGTCGATACCGGCCGTCACGACCGAGTCGAGCAGCACGTTCGCCTTGACCAGCTCCTCCGAACCGGCGTCCAGGAGCTGGTAGCCGAGCACATTGTCGACGAGCGTCGTCATCCGGGCGTAGCCCGCGGCCAGGTGGTGGAGGATCTGGTTCGCCTCCGGCCACAGCTGGCCGGCCGGGTCGGCGGCCAGCGTGGAGAGTTCGCCGCGCAGCTCCTCCAGCGGCCCGCGCAGCGACTCGCCGAGTACGGCGGTGAGCTGGGTGTGCCGGGCGGTCAGCGCCGCCAGCTGTTCGGCCTGCGCTTCCAGTTCGGCCGTGTACCGCTCGGCCCGGTCGGCCAGCTCCGTGCTGTGCTGTTCCGTCAGCTCGGTGACCTGCGCGGTGTGGCCCGCGGTCAGTTCGGCGACCTCGGCCTTGTGCTGCTCGCCGAGCTCCTCGTACGGCCTGCGGTCGGTGAACGTCATGACCGCACCGACCAGCTGGTCCCCGTCCCGGACCGGCGCGGTGGTCAGGTCGACCGGCACCTGCGCACCGCTCTTGGACCACAGGACCTGCCCGCGTACCCGGTGCTTGCGGCCGGACTTGAGGGTGTCGGCGAGAGGCGACTCCTCGTACGGGAACGCCTCGCCCTCCGCCCGGGAGTGCAGGATCAGCGGATGCAGCTCCTGGCCGCCCAGATCGCTGGCGCGGAAGCCGAGGATCTGCGCGGCGGCGGGGTTGACCAGGACGACCCGGCCGTCCGTGTCCGTGCCGACGACGCCCTCGGCCGCGGCCCGCAGGATCATCTCGGTCTGCCGCTGCGAACGGGCCAGTTCGGCCTCGGTGTCGACGGTGCCCGACAGATCCCGTACGACGAGCATCAGAAGCTCGTCACCCGTGTAGCTGCCGCTGTAACCGCTCTGGAAGTCGGTGTACGCGGCCTGCCCGTCCTCCACGCTGGCGCTGGTGACCTCGACCGGGTACTCGTTGCCGTCGGTCCGCCGTGCGGTCATCCGCGTCGGCTTCGTACGGCCGCGGTCGTCAGCGGACTCGGGCCGACGCATCGACCCCGGAATCAGCTTGGAGTCGAACTCCGGCAGCAGGTCGAGGAGCCCGCGCCCGACGAGCGCGGTGCCCGGCGTCTCGAACATTTCCAGCGCAATGGTGTTGGCGTTGACGACCGTGCCGTTGCAATTGACGAGCAGCAGCCCGTCAGGGAGGGCATCGAGTATGGCTGCGAGGCGAGCAGCGCCTCGGGATGGCCTGCTGCTCACGACGACGCTTCCTCCCTGATTACCGCACCTTGCCGACAGCGGGCCCCATCTTGCCCTTCGGGCCGCAGGCTGTCACGGAAGGAGTCTAAAGGCAGGGGAGGGGCAGGGGGCGGCGGATGGGGGGAGCTCTCACCAAGGTTCTGTGCATACGGTGTACGACTCCAGCCCGTCACGTGTCGTTCGACAGGCCTTGGGCAGGGATGTGGGCCCCTGCTCATCGGACGTTGGGGAGCACCGGCCGCAGACCGTTCCAGCGCGAGATCGCGCAGCCGTTGGCCCGGTCGAAGGCCGTACCGATGCTCCTCCCCCGCCAGGTCCCGGTGACCCGTGCGGTGGCCGGCCCCCCGGACTGCTGGGTGCACATCGCGTCCCCGGGCACCGGAGCGAACGGGTCCGCGCCCTCGCCCGCCAGCTCCTCCAGCCGGTCACAGGCCTGCTGCGCCGCCGGATGGCTGCCGCCCGTCGGTCCGCACTCCAGCTCGAAGACGCCCTCGGTCGCGGGATCCCCCGTGTCCGAGACCGTCACCGTCAGCCGGGTGTGGGTGTCGTCGCCGTGCAGCACGGACAGCGGCAGCGGCAGCGGAAGGAGGCCGGTGGCCGCGGTCGCGGCAGGCGCGGCGGCGGACAGTGCGGCGAAAGACGCGAGGGCGGTGAGGGCGAGGCGACGCAACATGCGGACTCCTGTGCTCGTGCACTTCGGCGGGAGGGACGGGACAGCGGGTGGAAGAGATGGACGAACGGGGAGGCGGCGCCTCCCTCATCACTAACGCTCCGCACGCCACGGCGTTGCGCAACCGCAGGCGCTTTGCCCTCGCGCCCGACTGCCTAGTACCGTAGGCATCGATTGGTGGCGCAGCACTCAGCTGTGTCATCATCTGCACGCACCACTCGCGCTCGCGCGGGGTGTGCTGGAGGCGTCGCCTAGTCCGGTCTATGGCGCCGCACTGCTAATGCGGTTTGGGTCTTAAAGCCCATCGAGGGTTCAAATCCCTCCGCCTCCGCTTCATCACCGAAGCCCCGT
>NZ_JBEOVN010000008.1:0-84512 GCF_040295565.1 Streptomyces sp. NPDC002785
CACACACCACGTGATCATTCCGGGGCCGTCGCCATGCCCGGAAGGCAGATCACGACCGTCACGCATCACGCATGATCAGCCACCCGACAGGCTCTCAGCAGGCCGGCCGCGCAGCCGGACAACAGCCGCCCCGCGAAGAGCAGAGGCAGACCGCTCTGCAGCAGGAAGCAACCCGCACTCGCGGCCGAAAAAGCCATGGCGCACAGGAGCACCGGTCTGCGGCCGACCTCGTCGGAGTAGTTTCCCGCCACCAGAAGCACGGTGATGACCGCGACCGCATACACGGCGAAGACAACGGTCACCGTCAGCTCGGAGAACCCGATCCGTTCCTGGTAGAGCCCGTACAACGGTGTGGGCAGGGTGGTCCCGGCCATCCCGATGGCGAAAACCACTGCCGCGGCCGGACAGCCCCATCGCCGACCACTGCCTGCGTTCACCACGCTACGAGCGACCTCGTCGAACGGTGCCCGGCACGAGCGCCGGTCCGGCGGTCACCCCCGACGGACTTGAGCGTCATTCCCAGAGCTTGTAAGTCACGTGCCGCTGCGTGTGCGACGGCCGGTCGTCGGTGTAGGTGAGTTGCAGCCGGGTGAAGTGCTGTAGCTCAGGGTGCTTCTGCCAGGACTTCGGGCGGTCGAGCCTCACGGTGACGGGGTAGGAGTGGAACTTGCCTGCCGCACAGTAGGGCTGACAGTCATTCACTGCGTCGAGTCCGCCACCCACAGCCGACGTACGTCCCCAATCGGACCATCGGAGTGAGATAAGGCGGTTGTTGCCGTCCCCGCAGGCGAGCAAGAAGTCGTCGGGGCGCACTTGTGAATTCCAGAAGCAGTCGACGGCCACTACACGAGCGGCCGAGCGTGACTGTGCGGATGCGGATGCTGGTACTACCCCTGCTGCGAGTGCGGCAGCAGCACACAGCATGACCGCTGTTCTGAGCGTGTCTCTTGGCATATCGGCTCCCCAGCTGCCTCTTTCCGAGCCCGGGCGGCCCTCCGGGTACGCCTGACCCGCCCCGCGCGCTGCAGTCTGCACGCCAGAAGCAGTCGTCGGTGGTGGCGCCCTTTCCAGCAGTTGTTCCTGAGTCGACGCTACGACCGTGGCCAGGGATGCACCACCCGTACAGGCGAAGCACCGTGAAATCGGCCGGGCTCACCCGTGCAGCCCCCCAGGCTTGCGTTGGAACCGCTGCACCGTACAGGTGGTCGTAGTGGTATGCAGGCGTAGTCTGGCCGTAACGCCTGTGCACCGCGAGTGAGCGACGGAGGCGGCGCATGACCGACCCCTACGGCTTCCTCAGGACCCCCCGTCGGCCCGTCCCTGCGCGCCCCGTCCAGGAACGGCTGAGCGACTGGAACGAGGTCTACGCGGGACAGGTGCGACTTCCGCTCGTGTCCGAGCAGGCGGGGCGTTGCATGGACTGCGGCATACCGTTCTGCCACAGCGGCTGCCCGCTGGGAAACCTCATTCCCGAGTGGAACGCATACGCGAGGAAGGGCGACTGGTGGGCGGCGGCCGAGCGACTGCACGCGACGAACAACTTTCCGGAGTTCACCGGGCGGCTGTGCCCGGCGCCGTGTGAGGACGCTTGCGTGCTCACCATCAATGCCGATCCGGTGACGATCAAGAATGTCGAACAGGCGATCGCCGACCAGATCTGGGCGCGTGGGTACGCGACGCCGCAACCGCCCGGGCGGCTCAGCGGCAAGACCGTCGCCATCGTCGGTTCCGGTCCCGCGGGACTGGCGGCAGCACAACAACTCACCCGCGTCGGTCACACCGTCGCCGTCTACGAGCGCGCCGACCGTATCGGCGGGCTGCTGCGCTACGGCATCCCCGCGTTCAAGATGGAGAAGCGCCACCTGGACCGCCGTATCGAGCAGATGCGGGCGGAGGGCACCAAGTTCCGCACAGATGTGGACATCGGCAGCGATCTCGACGCCACCGAGCTCGTGGAGCGACACGACGCGGTCGTCATCGCCGTCGGAGCCACGGGACAACGGGAGCTCCCCGTCCCGGGCCGTGAGCTCTACGGCATCCACCAGGCCATGGACTACCTGACCCTGGCCAACCGGGTCGCGGAGGGCGACCACGACGTGCCTGTCGTCACCGCCGAGGGCAAACACGTGGTGATCATCGGTGGTGGGGACACCGGCTCGGACTGTCTGGGCACCGTCCTGCGTCAGGGTGCCGCCTCCGTCGTGCAGTTGGACATCAATCCGGAGCCCGGTGACACCCGACGGGACACCGAGCCCTGGCCCGTGTACCCCAAGGTCTATCGGATATCCCACGCTCACGAAGAGGCCCGGGGGCGAGAGGGCCCGGATCCGAGAGTCTTTTCCTCCGCCACCCTCTGCTTCGACGGGGACCGGTCCGGCCAGGTGCGCGCGCTGCGCCTGGCGGAAGTGGAGCCCGAGGGCAGAAGGCCGCGGCTGGAGACGGAACGTGTGATCCCGGCGGATCTGGTCCTGCTCGCCCTCGGCTTCTTCGGTCCCGAACGGGGCACCGGTCTGATGCGGCAGCTCCGGCTCACGCTGGACGACCGGGGAAACTTCGCCCGGAACGCCGCCTTCGCGGCCGAATCGGCGGAGCCGGCCGAGCGGACAGCCCGAGCCGGGAGCGGCGGGGTGTTCATCGCCGGTGACGCGGGACGTGGCCAGTCCCTCGTGGTGTGGGCCATTGCCGAGGGACGGTCCGTCGCGGCCGCGACGGACCGCTATCTGAACGGCTCAACAGTGCTTTTGGCGCCCATCGCCCCACAGGACCGGCCCCTGGTTGCCTGAGCGCCTCCAGCACATCACTGCCGACGCGCTGCTCGCCGCAGCGACCGGCGCGTGCCGGTGCCGGACACCGGAGAGCGTCGGCCACGGAAGGAGCGCGACGTTCACGACTGCGACAAGCGCCGAACCGTACCCCGTACCCACGCCATACTGGGCCGCGGCGGGAACAGAGAGGCGGAGCAGTGATCCAACAGCATGCGGAGTACGACGTCCTGGTGGTCGGAGGCAGCGGGGTGGACACCATTGTCCGCGTCGACTCCCTGCCGGTCCCGCTCGCCGACTCGGTCCATGTAGGGCCGATCGAGGAGTGGCCCGGCCACACCGGAGGGAACGTGGCCCTCGGCACCCGGGCACTCGGCCTGAAGGTCGCGCTGCTCGACTGCATCGGCGACGACTCGACGGGCGCGCAGCTGCGTGAGCGGCTGGCCGACGGGGACGTGGAGTTCGTCCCGCTGATCTCCCCGGCGGGCACCCGTCGCGCGGTCAACCTGGTGGACGCGACCGGACGCCGGATGTCTTTCTACGATGCCCGGGACCCGGCCGATCTGCGGATGCCCCGGGACTTCTATCTCCCCCGGCTGCGGCGCACCCGCCACGTCCACCTCTCCATCATGAATTTCGCGCGGTTCCTCTACGACGACATCGAGGATCTCGGTGTCCCCGTCTCCACGGATCTGCACGACTGGGACGGACTGGCCGACCACCACCGGGAGTTCGCGCTCCGCTCCGACCTCGTCTTCCTCAGCGCGGCGGGCGCGGGCGAGGACGCCACCGCCCTGATGGGGGAGATCCTCCGCGAGGGCCGCGCGGACACCGTCGTCGTCACGGCGGGCGCAGACGGCTCCTATGTCCTCACCAGGGACAGCGGCACGGTTGCGCACCACATCCCGGCAGCCGTTCCGCCGGCATCGGTGGTGGACTCCAACGGCGCGGGTGACGCCTTCGTCTGCGGCTTCCTCTACGGGAGACTCCTGGGCCGGGACGCCCTGGAATGCGCCCGCCTGGGCGCGGTGGCGGGCGCCCACGCCTGCACGGCTCCGGGCTCCACCGCCCTCATTGCCGAGGAGGCCCTTCTGGCGGCGGATCAGGTCCGAAGCAGGAGTTAGCAGACCTCCGGGCGTGCCCCGGACGCCGCGGGCAGCGACCCACCCCACATGTTGCCCGCGGCGGCAACCGAACGATGAAGCGGACAGCCCTCAGGCTCCGAGAATCCGGGCGGCGAAGCCCGCACGATCTGCGAGTGCTGTCAGCTCCTCGGCCCGCGCGGTGCGCAGACACACCACCGGATAGCAGTCCGAATCAATGTCGAGAACGGCAAGCGCCGCGCCGACCTCGCGGTAGCGCCGACCGCAGACCTCCAGGAACTCATGGGTCGGCAGGAATATGTCGTCGGCGTCGAACAGCACCCGCGGATCCACGGACGGACGGGAGACAAGCCTCCCCAGCTGGGCCCGGATCTCGTCCGATCCCTCCTTCCAGTCGAACTCCGCGAGCAGCTGGTGCTCGTCCAGGGCATCGACGAGCGCTATCCAGGCGAGATTCGGGAAGGGCTCGTCGATGCCCCGGTCCGCCAGTCGGTCCGCGTGGGTTCGCACATAGCGCTCGGGATCGTCGTGGGCGTGCAGTACCTGCTCGGCGACGGCCGGATGGGCAGGCGCCAGAAGTGAAGCCATGGCTGCCAGGGACGTGCGGACAGCGTCGGTTTTGGACATGGTGTGCACTCCTTCGGCAGCCGAGCGGCTGCGGCCGATACCGGGTGAGGACGCGCTCTTCGGCGCGGCCGTGACGAAGTTTGGCACGGAGGTATGACAACCGAGTTGCTGCTGATCACGTTGGCGAGGCGTGATCGGAGCGTGGAGAAACGGACTGTCAGTCGCTTGGCACAGAATGTCAGCCATGTTGCAATGCCCCTGGCATTGCCCGACTCGCTCGTGGACCACCACGGCATCGACCTGTCCGCGCACACTGGTTAGGAACGGTTCACCGGTACGGCAGCAGCATCGCGAACATCGTCGGGCTGGCGGACGGCGTCCTGACCCCGGAATCCAAACCGACCGTGCGGGCGATCGCCTCGCTCGCCCCCGAGCCAAGCTGTCACACCGAGGACGACCTGCGGCCCCATGTCCGGTTCCGAGGGGAGCCGATGGGCCTGGGCAACCGGCCGAGGCCGTCATTGACGGAGCTGCTGACGCCGGAGACGAACGCCGCCACGTGGGACGGGTCCGAGCTCGGCCGGCCCGCGCCGCTCTCCGACGACCTGTTCGTCGTTCCGGTCTTCGCCCGCACCTTCCGCGGCGGCAGCAGGGGCCAGCCGTTCGTCTTCGCTCTTCTCAACGACCAGGGGGAGATGACGGGCCGTCTGCGTGGGATGGATTCGTGGCGGGACAGCCCGTTCACCGGCTTCTGCTTCAACGTGGTCGCCGACCCGGGCCGCGGCCGTGCCTTCCACCTCAACCGGTACGGCCTCTACGCATGGAAGAAGGGAGGCCACCTGCGGGCCAAACTGGACACCGGGTCGAAGACATACAAACCGCTGACCCACTTCACGCCGATGGCCTGCTCGCCGGCCGGCGAACTCCTGCTCGTGCACAACAAGCAGCACCTGATCCTGCGCGTGCCCGTCCCCGACGACCTGGGCGATCTGGGGCCGGTCGTGGAAGCGGCCCTGCGCGGGTATGCCAAGGAGCGCGCAGCGCTGAAGAAGCAGTGGACGCCGGTCAACTGGCACTGGGTCCAAGCGGCTGCGCAGATCCAACGGCTCTGAGAGCCTGTCGGCGCCCTCCGGGGCGACTGAATCGGCGGGCGGAGGACTGATCACGACCTTGTGACGGGAGTTCCCCGGCCCGGTACGAGGCCCTTCCCCCAGCCCTCGACACGGCACGAGCATCGAAAGACATGAGGCTCAGCCACAGAAGAATGCGCTTTTGTGACCCCTTGTGCAGGCCGCAGGATGGCGGAGAAACCGGCCTACGGGGAGGAACCATGTCGTCAGCAATCGAAACGGGTCTGCTGCCCTTTACTTCCGAGATCCGTCCGGACGGGCTCGCCGTCGGAGGGGTCCTGCTCACCGAACTTGCACAGCGCTTGGGAACACCACTCTTCGTGTACGACGAGGAGCACCTGCGCCGACGCTGCCGGGAGGCGGTCGCCGCCTTCGGCCAGGACAACGTCGCATACGCCTCCAAGGCCTTCCTGTGTACGGCCATGGCCCGACTGGCCCATGAGGAGGGGATGTTGCTCGATGTCGCCTCCGGCGGCGAGCTGCGGGTGGCGCTGCACGCGGGTGTTCCGGCCGGACGGATCGTGCTGCACGGCAACAACAAGGACGAGGCGGAGCTGCGCACGGCGATGTCGGCCGGCGTGCGGCACGTGGTGGTCGACAGCTTCGATGAGATGGACCGCATCGAGCGCCTGCACGCCGAGGAACAACTACCGCCCGCCCGGGTCCAGTTGCGGGTGGCGCCCGGTGTCGCCGCAGGCGCACACGAGGCGATCCGTACCGGTGGCAACGATTCGAAGTTCGGCTTCGGCCTCGTCGGCGCAACCGCCGCAGCCGCCGTGCGGCGGGCCTGCGGCTCCCCGGCGATGATCCTGGAGGGCGTCCATGCGCATGTGGGCTCCCAGGTGCTGGACACGGCGGAGCTCGCGGCAGGAGCCGCGGCTGTCGCACGGTTCGCCGCGGAGACAGGGGTGCACCGGCTCACCGTCGGCGGCGGCCTCGGAGTCGCGTACGAGGCGGGGCAGACCGTGCCCTCGTTCGCCGACTGGGCGTCCCGGGTGCGCACCGCGGTGCGCGAGGCGGGCTGGAGCGGCGACGTGACGGTGGAGCCCGGCCGGTCCATCGCCGCCCGCGCGGGGCTGACCCTGTACCGGGTGGGCACGATCAAGCGGATCGAGGGCGTGCGGACATACGTCAGCGTCGACGGCGGGATGAGCGACAATCTGCGCCCCGCCCTGTACGGCAGCCGCTACGAAGTGTTCCTGCCGGGCCGCCCCCGCGCACCGCGACCGCTGCGGGCACGGCTGGTCGGCAAACACTGCGAGAGCGGTGACGTGATCGTCGACGACGCCGCCCTGCCGGCCGGAGTCGCGGTGGGTGATCTCCTGGCCACGCCGGTCACCGGCGCATACGGATACGCCATGGCGTCCAACTACAACAAGTTGCCGCGCCCCGCTGTCGTCTTCGTTTCCGATGGCCGTGCCCGCACCGTGGTGCGGCGGGAGACCGAGGAGGACCTGCTGCGCCTGGACGTGGACGAGCCCGCCGGGCTCATCGCGCCTCCGACGACGGAACAGTCGGGGGCCGACGCGGCGCAGTGCGCAGGCACGGCCTAACCTGACCCGATGCTGAACAGTGCCCGACTGCTCGTCCTGCTGGAAATAGCCCGCACGGGCACCATCGTGGCCGCGGCCCAGGCGCTGCATCTGAGCCCTTCCGCGGTCTCGCATCAACTCGCCCGGCTGGAGCAGGAACTCGCAGTGCCGTTGGTGGAGCGTCAGCCGCAGAGCCTGCGGCTGACGGCGGCCGGTGTGCGACTGGCCGAGCACGCACAGGCCGTTGCCGACCTGATGGCTGTCGCTCAGGACGATCTGCGGGCGCACTCCCAAGGCGACGCAGGTGTACTGCGGCTGGGATTCTTCGCTTCCTCGGGCCTGGAGCTGCTGCCCCGGGCGCTGTCGGCCTTCGCGGCCGAGCGGCCCCAGGTCGAGCTTGAGCTGATCCTGGGGCAGCCGCACGAGCTGGTGCCCGATCTGGAGGCGGGCCGGCTGGATGCGGCGGTCGTCTTCGAACATCCGCTGGACCCCTGGTGCCGGCATGCGGCCGTGGACGTGGAGATGTTCTTCGACGAGCCGCAGCTGGTGGTCCTGCCGTTGCGGCACCGGCTCGGGCGGCGTACCGAGGTCCGGCTTGCCGCTCTGGAAGGGGAGAGCTGGATCGGTACGCACGGCGGGCACACCGGCGAGCCGGTCCTGGAACGCGCATGCGCGGCCGAAGGGTTCCGGCCGCGGGTCCGCTGCCGCAGCGATCACTACCAGGTCACGATCAACCTGGCCCGCGCGGGCATGGGTATCGCACTTGTCCCGGCCCTCGGACTCGGCGACACCACGGGTGTGCACGTCTGCCGACTGGACCATCCCCGACTGCACCGGCAGATCGGGGTCGCCACCCGGCCGACCAACCGCAACCCGCTGCTGCGGATTTTCCTCGCGGAGCTGCGGTCGGCGGCCGAGGAGATCCGGTCGCTGCTGGAGATGCAGTGGTCCTGACCGGTGGGGTGCGCCGCTCTCATCCGGCGGCGCGGCGTCGGGCGCAGGCCGCGAGGGTGCGGCCGACGTCCCGGATGGCGTGCACCGCGGCCCGCTGTGTGCTGTGGCCCAGCGCCGGGTCCCAGTGCGCCACCACCGCGTACGCCAGCCGACGCCGCCCGACGATGACACCGGCGTCGGCGCGGACCCCGGTGTCGGTGCCGGTCTTGTTGGCCACCAGGAGCCCGTTGGGCAGCGGGTTCGGGAAGTCCGGGGCGTAAGGGTCGTGATCCACCAGGGCCGGGACCAGGCCGTGGTCGGTATTGGCGCGCATCCAGTGCAGCAGCCGTGCGGAGGCCGCGGGAGAGCTCATCGTGCCGCGTACCGCATGCGTCACCAGCCGCGCCAGGTCCTTCGCGGTGCCGGTGGCGAAGACGGGCGGCACGTCGGGGCCCCGGATGTCACGGACCTTGTCGTGCAGCGTGAGGCGGTCGAGCCCGAGCTCCTGCGCCAGCCGGGCCGTGGAC
This sequence comes from Streptomyces sp. NPDC002785, assembly GCF_040295565.1. Classification (NCBI taxonomy): domain Bacteria; kingdom Bacillati; phylum Actinomycetota; class Actinomycetes; order Kitasatosporales; family Streptomycetaceae; genus Streptomyces; species Streptomyces sp. NPDC002785. Next base: position 8,555 of record NZ_JBEOVN010000008.1, read on the forward strand.
TCGCGCCCCACCAGGCGCAGCAGTGCGTTGGTGGCGGTGTTGTCGCTCACCGAAGCGGTCAGCCAGGCCAGATCCTCGACGGTCCAGCCGCGCCTGCTCATCCGGCGCAGCAGGCCCGTACCGTCCGCCACGTCCTCGTCGAGGACTTCCACGGTTTTGTCGGCAAGCAGCTCCCCGGTGTCCAGCCGGCGTGCGACCTCGGCGAGCAGCAGCAGTTTCGAGGCGGACGCGACCGGCAGCACGGCGTGCTCGTCGACCCCCGCCGTCTCGCCGCCGTCGATGTCGACGGCGGCGACAGCCAGGGTGAGCGGCAGCGCGGCCGAGCGCCGTGCCGCCGCTGCCACTTGGGCCAGACTCATCGGATCCTCACCACTTCTCCCGCTCTCACCGCGGTCGGGCAGCCACCTCTTGCCGCGACCCGTCCCGCCACCACGACGGTATCGATGCCTTCGGGCGCGAGCAGGGGACGGTCGAAAGTGGCGCCGTCGCGTACCGACGCCGGGTCGAGCACGACCAGATCGGCGAGGGCGCCGTCGCGGACCACACCGCGGCCGGCGAGTCCGAACCGCCGGGCCGGCAGTCCGGTCATCTTGTGTACCGCGTTCTCCAGCGGGAGCAGCTGCTCGTCGCGGCCGTAATGGCCGAGTACGCGGGCGAAACTCCCCGCCCAACGCGGATGCGGCCGACCGGGTTTGGGGACGCCGTCCGAGCCGATCATCGACAGCGGACTGGCGAGCACCCGGCGGACGTCGTCCTCACGCATGGAATGGCTGATGATGGTCACTTCGCCCTGCTCGGCCAGCAACAGATCGCACGCGTAGTCGACCGGGTGGACGCCGCGCTCGGTGGCGAGATCGGCGACGCTGCGGCCCTCGGCCTCCGGATGCGCCTGCGCGGCGGCCACCGTGATGAGATCCCAGCCACCGTTTCCCACAGTGTTCTCCCACCCCTTGACGCCCTGAGCGATGTCCCTCCTGATCCGGTCGCGCGTTTCAGGCCGGCGCAGCCGTTCCAGCAGGGCGCCGACCCCGCCCTCGCTGGTCCACGGGGGCAGCATGGCGTGCAGGACGGTGCTTCCCGCGGTATACGGATAGACGTCGCACAGCACGTCCACGCCGTCGGCGCGGGCCTGTTCCAGCCGTGGCAGGGTGCGCAGCGTGGCGCCCCAGGCGTGCCGGCCCGCGGTCTTGTGGTGGGAGATCTGCAGCGGGGCGCCGGAGCGCACCGCGATCTCCAGGGCCTCCTCCAGGGCGGACTCCACCTGTGACATCTCGTCGCGCAGATGGGTGACGTAGGGCTTGCCGTGACGGGCGGCGACCCTGGCCAGCGCGACGATCTCCTCGGTGTCGGCGTAGGTGCCGGGCGGGTAGATCAGCCCGGTGGACAGACCGGCCGCCCCCTGGGCCAGCGCCCGGTCCAGCAGCGCGCACATGGTGTCCAGCTCGTCGGGACGGGGCGGTCGGGCCTCGAAGCCCATCACTCCGGCGCGGAGCGTGCCGTGGCCGACGAGCGAGGCGATATGGGTGTGGCGCAGGGCAGGGTCCTGTCCGGCGGCGAATGCGTCGAAGTCCACCGCGGGCCGCACCGGTCCGAGCCCGAACGTCACCCTGAGATGCTCGGCGAGTACCGGCAGCCGTTCCGGGAGCGAGGGGAACAGGCTGGTCCCGCAGTTGCCGCAGATCTCCGTGGTGACGCCCTGGAGCAGCGGCGCGAGGCGCAGATCGTCGATCGGCTCCGTGGCGCCGTCGGCGCCGTGGGGTGCCGCGAGGGCGTCGGAGTGCGTGTGCACATCGATGAAGCCGGGAGTGACGGCCCGGCCGGTCACATCGAGGGTCTCGGCCGCCGCGGCCGGGGTGCCGGCGGGGAGTACGGCGATCCGCCCGTCCACCACCGCGATGTCCGCCTCCCTGGCGGGGGCGCCGGTTCCGTCGACGAGCGTTCCGCCGCGCAGCAGCAGATCGATGGGGCGGCCCATCACAGCACCGTCGACAGGAAGGCCCGCGTGCGGTCGTGCCGCGGGTCGGTGAACAGCAGGTCCGGTCTCCCGGCCTCGACCACGGCGCCCTGATCCATGAACAGGACGCGGTCGGCGACCTCGCGGGCGAAGCCCATCTCGTGAGTGACCACGACCATCGTCATTCCGCTGCGGGCCAAGTCGCGCATGACCCCCAGGACCTCACCGACGAGTTCGGGATCGAGGGCGGAGGTGGGTTCGTCGAAGAGCATGAGCGTGGGCTCCATGGCCAGTGCGCGGGCGATCGCCACGCGCTGCTGCTGCCCGCCGGACAGCTGGCCCGGGTAGTGGTCCGCCCGGTCGGCAAGACCGACGTCGGCCAGCAGTTGCCGGGCCTGCTTCTCGGCCTGCGCACGGGACCGGCCCTTGACGGCGACCGGCCCCTCCATCACGTTCTGCACCGCTGTGCGGTGCGGGAACAGGTGGAACCGCTGGAACACCATGCCGATCCGCTCGCGCTGGCGTCGGATGTCGCGGGCACGACGCTCGCGCAGCACGCGGCCGGACGGGCCGTGCTGTTCGTAGCCGATCAGTTCACCGTCCATCCACACCCGCCCCGCGTCGATCCGCTCAAGGTGGTTGAAACAGCGCAGCAGCGTGGACTTCCCGGACCCGGAGGGGCCTATGACACAGAGCACCTCGCCGCTGCGGACTTCGAGATCGATGCCTTTCAGCACCTCGGTGTCACCGAATCGTTTGCGGACCCCGCGGGCCCTGAGAATCACGTCGTTCATGCCGCTGCCCCCTTCTTGGTGCGCCCGGGTACGAGATTGGCCAGGACCCTGCGTCGCAGTGGCGGAGCGGCGCCGGGGCTGTAGCGGCGTTCGACGGCGTGCTGGCCGATGCTGGCGATCGTGGTGAGGAGCAGGTACCAGAGCGAAGCCACCAGGAGCAGCGCGACCACTTCGAAGTTGGCGAGGTAGAGGTGCTGGGAGACGGTCATCAGATCGGCGCCGGCGATGACCGAGACCAGCGAGGTCGTCTTGAGCATGGAGATGAACTGGTTGCCGAACGGCGGGATGATGACCCGCATCGCCTGCGGAAGGATGACCCGGGAAAGGATCTGACGGTTCGACATGCCGATGGACGCACCTGCCTCGCGCTGGCCTGGGTCCACGCTCTGGATGCCGGCCCGCACGATCTCGGCCATATAGGCGCCCTCGTTGATGGACAGGCCGAGCAGCGCCGCCACGAAACCGGTGATGACCTGGTTGGACTGCCAGCTGATGAGTTTGGGGCCGTCGAAGGGGATACCGATGCTGATCTCCGGGAACAGCAAGGCCAGGTTGAACCAGAAGATGAGCTGGACCAGCAGCGGGGTGCCCCGGAAGAACCAGGTGTAGGCACCTGCGGTGAGACGCAGAACCGGACTGTCGGAAAGCTGCATCACCGCGACGACGACCCCGATGGCGATGCCGAGAACCATCGAGACGAGGGTGAGCTGAATGGTCACCGCGAGGCCATCGAGGATCACGCCGTCGAACTGGTACTTGGCGACGATGTCCCAGTGCAGATTGGGGTTGACGATGACGGTGTAGGCGAGCCACACCGCGAACAGTGCGGCGGCGAGTACCGCCAGCCAGCGCCCGGGGCGAGGGCGTTTGGTCACCTGGAGGGAGAGGTCGTCCTCCTGCGGTGTCCCGTCGACGGGGGTGACGTCCGGTGCCGCACCGAGGGCGGCGCCGGGCGTTTTCTGGTGGCTCATGTCCGTTCTCACTGCCCGTCGTTGACGGTGGCCGCGGCTACGGCGCTGTCGCCGACTCCCCAGGTGTCGAGGATCTTCTTGTAACCGCCGTTGTCGATCAGTTCCTGCAGGGCCTTGTGGACGGCGTCGCGCAGGCCGCCCTGGTTCTTCGCGGCCGCGATGCCCCAGGGGGCGGTGCCGTACTGCCGCGGCAGGACCTCGTACGCGCTGCTCTTCTTGGTGAACATCTTGGCGACGGGATAGTCGACGATCGTCGCGACCGCGCGTCCGCTGTCCAGCTGCAGCAGCCCGGTCGGTGCGTCCTCGCTCTGCGAGATCCGCATCTTCTCCTGGCACTTGGCGTTCTGTTCTTCGCCGATGTGGAGGTTCGAGCTGCCCTTGGCGAGGACGACGGTCTTGCCGCACAGGTCCGCGAGGGACTTGATGTCCTGCGGGTTGCCCTTCTTCGTCATGATGACGCCGCCGGTGCGGAAGTAGTCGACGAAGTCGACCGCCTGACGCCGCTGGGCACTGTCCGTCATGGAGGACATGACCAGGTCGAAGCGTCCGGACTCCAGACCTGGGATCAGCCCGTCGAAGGCGGCGTTGGTGAGTTCGAGCTTCAGCTTCAGCCGCTCGGCGATGGCCTTGGCCAGGTCGGGGTCGACACCTGTGAGCCGGGTGGTCCCGGGTTCGTACATCTCCATCGGCGGATATCCCACCGCGGTGGCCACCCGCAGCACACCCTTCTGCCGGTACTGAGCAGGCAGCAGCTCGGCTGCGGTCCGGCCGGCGGCGGCCTGCGAGGCACTGCCGGACGGGGCGTCGCCCTGGCCGGAGCGTCCACAGGCGGTGGCCGCGAGGGCCATCACGGCCAGGGCTGCCAGGCAGCGCAGGGAACGGGGACGATTCATCGGATTCTCCCTCACGGGGTGGCGGTGCGCCGATGCTGGCAGTCGAGCCCGGGTGAATGGAAGATGATGAAGCTATTCATGCCTGACCATCGAAATCTGTACGGGTCCGGGCCCAGGTGCACGAGGGCCGGACGGGATTGGGGCATCGCATGCGACAACCGCTCGGCCGACGTGCACTGCTGCTCGGCACCGGTGGGCTGCTGGCGGGAACCACGGGCTGCTCGGCAGCCTCGCGAACCGAGGCAGGCCCGGCCACGTCCGTATCCCCGGCCACGCCGGTATCCGCGTCGCCGTCCCCGCGCTCGTCCTTGCCGGCGACCACGGCCTGGCGCCCCGGCCGCGGCGACGTGGACCCCACGGTGAAGCTGCGCGCCGTACAGGTGGTGGAGGCGATCGGTGCCTGGCCCGCCGGGCAGGGCGGTGCGGCAGCGGCGAAGAGACGGGTGGCCGCGCTGGGGGCCCCGCTGTCACTGGTGGACCGGGCGGGCCCGCTGCGGCCCGACGCGGACGAGGCCGCGCTCCAGGTGATCGACGCGCAGTACGGCGGGATTCTGGCGGACTCGGCCAGTGTGATGGTGGTGTGCCGTCAGTGGACCCCCGGACATGCGGGGGGTACGACCGTCGACGTGCGGCTGAGCCGGGCGCGGCCCCGCTGGGAGGTCACCGCGCTCCACCCGGCCCGCCCCGGTGCCGCCGCGGCGTCGCTGCCCACGGCGGCGAGGAAGGTGCTGGACGAACCGCGGATCGGCCTGCCGCCCGCGGCGCAGGCCGACATCCGTAGCGGACACATCCACCCGACGGTACTGCGGGCCCTGTTGGGGCTGGCCGGTACGTACCGGATCGACATCAGCGTGATCCGCTCCGGGCACCCGCTGCATGTGTTCGGTACCGATCGGCCCAGCGACCATCCGGCGGGCAGGGCCTTCGACGTATGGCGGATCGACGGGCACTTGGTCGTCGATCCGGCCACGTCGCGCCGGTTGATCGAGTCGTTCATGCGGGATGGGGCGGCGGCCGGCTCGTACAACGTCGGCGGACCGTTCCAGGTCTCCGGGGGTGCGACGGCGAATCAGTTCTTCACCGACAACACCCATCACGACCATGTGCACGTGGGATTCGCGAGCTGATGCCCGCGCCACGGCTCAGAGCCTGTCGGGTGGCCTTCGATCGGATAGCGGACGCGGTCTGGTGCGTGCGATTCCAAGGCGCCGGGATGTCCTCGGATGGGGTCTCCCCTGCTCCTTGAGGGCTTGGGGAGGGAGCTACTAGGGCATTTCGGCAACGCGGGAAGCGTGCGTGCCAGGGCGTGGCCGCCCGATCAGAGGTCACCCGACAGGCTCTCAGGCGCGCTGGTCGAGACCGGCGCTGAGCGGCGGCTGCGGGGCGTCGAGCAGCGAGGTGTCCACCTCGCCGACACCCCACCCGTAGGCCAGCTTGTGCACTTCTAGTACGAAGAACGAGTCGGTCGAGACGACCCCGTCGATGAGATGCAGCCTGCGGTTCATCAGGTCGGTGAAGTGGTCGGTGTCCCGGCAGATCACCTCCGCCATCACGTCGTAGGTGCCCGCCGTCATGATGACGTAGGAGGTCTCCGGCAGCTCACGCAGCCGCTTGCAGACCTCCTGGGCACTGCCCGGCCTGGTCCGGATGCCGACCATGGCGAACCGGTCGAAGCCGATGGTCAGCGGGTTGGCGATGCCGACGATCTGGAGGGTGCCGTTCTCCTCCATGCGCTGGACGCGATAGCGCACGGAGGAGGCCGGAATGTTCAGTTCCTCGGCAATCTGGCTGTACGGGCGGCGGCCGTCCGCTTGAAGTGCGGCGATGATCTGGCGGTCGGTGTCGTCCAGGGGGCTGCCACCCAGCGTGCTCATGCTGTTGCTCCGGCTCTCATGTAAGGTCCGCCACGGTGTGCGGGCCTGGATCTTCGGTCGTACGGGACTATCCTGCCCGGATCAGGAGTCGAAGCCGAGGCCGAGCCGGTCCAGGGTGCGCAGCCACAGGTTGCGATGGCCGTCCGTGTCCTCGCGGGCCATGGACCACCGGGTGGCCTCGACGCCGAGATACCGGACCGGTTCCGGGGGGAAGGGCACCGGGGGGCGGCGGATCATGGCGGGCCGGAGTCGTTCCGTGCGCCGGCCCGAGAGCAGGTCAAGCATCACCTGGGCGCCGTAGCGGGTGGCGCCGACGCCGAGCCCGGTGAAGCCGAGGGCGTAGGAGATCCGGCCGTGCGCGGCGGTGCCGGCGAACATGCAGAAGCGGGTGGTGGAGTCGATGACACCGCCCCACGAGTGCGAGAAGCGGACGTCGGCGAGGGCGGGAAAGGCCTCGGCGAACTGGGCGGCGAGGGTGTCGAAGGTGGCGGGGCGCTGGGTGAGGCGCTCGTCGACCCGGTTGCCGTAGTGGTAGATGGCGTCGTAGCCGCCGAACAGAATGCGGTTGTCGTCGGTCTTGCGGAGGTAGTGGAACTGGTTGCCCGCGTCGGTGACTCCGTGGTCGCCGCTCCAGCCGATGGCGGCGAGTTGCTCGGTGCTCAGGGGTTCGGTGGTCAGCGCGTAGTCGTAGACAGGAATCATGCTGAGCGAGAGGCGCTTGAGCAGGGGCCGGTAGATGTTGGTGGCGAGGGCGACCTGCCGGGCGCCGACCGCGGCGTAGGGGGTGGTGAGGCGGACCCGGCCGGCATGACGGGTGGTCAGGGCGGTCACCGCGGTGTGCTCGGCGATGCGGACCCCGAGGTCGAGGCAGGCGGCGCGCAGGCCCCAGACGAGCCGGGCAGGGTCGAGGAGCGCGTAGTCGGGGGACCAGAGGCCGGCTGTCCAGATGGGGGAGTCGATGTGACTGCGCAGTTCCTCGTGGTCCAGCAGTCTGGTCTGTTCGCCGTACCGCTGGGCGAGCGCGTGGGCGCCCTTGAGCCCTTCCGCCTGCCAGGGGGTGGCGGCGACGGTGACCTTGCCGCTGCGTACGAATCCGCAGTCGATGCCGTGGGCGTCCAGGTCGCGCCGGAAGGCGTCGAAGTTCTCCATGCCCAGGCGGTGCAGCAACCGGGCCTCGGTGGGCCAGCGGTCGGCGCCGTTGGCGAGGCCGTGGGTGATGCTGGGGGAGCAGAAACCGCCGTTCCGGCCGCTGGCCGCGTGGCCGCAGGTGTTCTGTTCGAGGACGAGGACGTCTCGTTCGGGGTGGGCGCGTTTGGCGAGCAGGGCGGTCCACAGCCCGGTGTAACCGCCGCCGACGACGGCGAGATCGCAGGTGGTGTCGGCGGTCAGCCGGGGCAGCGGTGTGGGGTGCTCGGGCCGGTCCAGCCAGTAGGGGGCGGCCTTCGTGTCGCGCAGTCGGCTGCGGTGGTCGGTGGGGCGCGGGGCTGCGGTGGTCATGTGGCGGGTACCTCGTTGCCGGCGTGGTGGGGCAGTGCGGGCCGGGGCCCCGACGCTGGTCGGGGCCCCGGTCGGCGGACGTTCGGGTGAGCGGGGCGGTCAGAGACTGATGACGCCGGTACGGGTGTCGGTCATGTCCATGAGCGTCCACTTGCCGCCGATGCGGCCCCAGCCGGTGGAGCGGCTGCCGGCGCCGCCGAAAGGCATGTTGATGTCCCACCAGTTGTTGCTCTCGTTCACGACGACCTGGCCGACGGCCATTTCCTCGATGAAGCGGAAGGCGGAGGTCATGCTGCGGGTGAAGACGGCGCCCTGGAGGCCCAGTTTGTCGTCGTTGGCGATGCGCAGCAGATCGTCCTCGTCCTGCCCGGTGATGATCGGGACGACCGGGCCGAAGGACTCCTCGCGGGACAGCAGGCTGTCCTCGGGCACTTTGTCCACCACGGTGAACTCGTAGTAGAGGTCCGTGGGGTGTCCTGAAGCGCGCTTGCCGCCGAGCAGGATGCGCGCGCCGCGCTCGCGGGCGTCGGCCATGTGACGGTCCATCTTGGCCGCGACGCCCTCGTTGTTGAGGGGGCCGAGAACCGTCTTGGGGTCGAACGGGTCGCCGAGGGTGATGCGCTGGGCCTCGCGCAGCACGGCCTCGACGAACTCGTCGTGGATGTCGGCGTGCACGATGACGCGTTCGGTGGCGCAGCAGACCTGCCCGGCGCACGGATAGGCGCCGTCGACGGCGGCCTTGGCGGCGGCCTCGACATCGGCGTCCGCGAGGACGACGAGCGGGCCGTTGCCCGAGCACTCCATGATGGAGCGCTTGAGGCCGGCGGCGGACTGGATCTTCGCCCCGGTCGCGGTGGAGCCGATGAAGCCGATCGCGTGGATGCCCTCGTGGCGTACCAGCGCATCGCCGGTGTCACCCTCGCCGGGCACGATGTTGACGAGGCCGTCGGGCAGTCCGGCGGCGGCGAACGCCTCCATCGCCTTGAGAACGGTGAGCGGGGTGTTGGCCGGCGGCTTGACGACATGGGCGTTGCCGGTGGCGAGCCCGGGGGCGACGAACTCCGCGAGCATCAGCAGCGGGAAGTTCCACGGCGTGATGATGCCCCAAGTGCCCACCGGGCGCTGGAAGGTGAACATCCGCTTGGTGTTGTCGGTGGAGGGCAGCGTCTCGCCGTGCAGTCGTACGGCGTCCTCGGCGTGCAGGTGGAAGAGCTTGGCCGCCTCCTCGATGTCGGCGACGGACTCGGCGAGCGGCTTGCCCTGCTCCAGGGACTGGAGGCGGGCGAGTTCGTCCACGCGCCTGCCGAGTTCCGTACCGATGCGGTGACAGAGCTCGGCACGGGTCCACACATTGGTCGCGGCCCAGGCCGGCTGGGCCTCGTTCGCGGCACGCACCGCCGCGTCGACGTCGGCGGCCGCGGGCAGCGGGAAGGTGCCCACGAGTTCGCCCGTCGCGGGGCTGATGACCTCGTGGGTGGTCCCGGAGGTGCCGTCGGTGTAGGCGCCGTTGATGAAGAGCTGGTGCCGGTCGGCGGTCGGGGTGGTCATGCGGTGGCCTCTCTGTCCTGTTCCTGACCGGGAAAGGGCGCGCCGACTCCGGGCCGCGCCGGCCCGGGTCCGGTGCGAAGCGATGACTGGAGACTCGCCGAGCAATCAGGAAGTGTCAAGACTGCGGAATCAGCAAAATGAAAAGTCGATCATTGCGTGTTCATGAGTATTGACAGGCGTTTTTCGCTTCATCTATAACCAGGCCCCAACCACTCTCCTGTCTGCGCCCACCCCGAGGGGAACGCCATGTCATCCCAGCCACAGACCCCAGCCCCACCCTTTCCGGACCCTTCGGGCTCCTCGGGAGCGGCGGGCGCGTCCGCTCCGGCACTGCCGAAGAAGATGAGCTGGTTCGACGGATTCGCGATGTCGCTGACCATGCCGGCGGCGCTCATCGCCTCGCTCGGCGCCTCCATCGGCGGCCTCGGCGCCTGGGGGGCGATCGCCCTGTGGGCGGCCTCGATGGTGCTGGCCACCGCGACCAACTGGATCTACACCGAGCTGGCCGCGATGTTCCCCGACTCCTCCGGCGGGATCGCGCACTACGCGACCGAGGGCTGGAAGAAGCGGGCGCCCGTGGTGGGCCCGATCGCGAGCATCGGCTACTGGTTCCCCTGGACGACGGCCCTCGCCGTCTACTCCGGGCTCATCGGCTCCTTCGTCCAGGCCCAGTGGTTCCCCGGCCAGGACTGGAGCGTGGAGTTCGGGCCGGTGAAGGTGGACTTCCCCATAGCGGTGGGCCTTCTCGTGATGCTGCTGCTGTTCGGCGCCGCGATGGTCGGCCTCCATGTCGCCATGTGGGTCGTCTACGTCACCGGCGGTGCGCTGCTGGTGCCGCTCGCCGTCTTCATCGTCCTGCCGCTGTTCTCCGGTGACTGGAGCGCGCAGGGCCTGCACTGGAATCTGCACGGCGCCGCGGGGCTGCGCGAGGCGCTGGTGTGGCTGTACGTCATGGCGTGGACGTCATTCGGTGTGGAGGTGTGCGCGACCTTCGCCCCCGAGTACAAGGACACGGTGCGCGACACCACCCGGGCCCTGCGCGCCGGTGTGCTGTTCTCCCTCGGCGTCTTCATCCTGCTGCCGCTGACCCTGTCGGGGTACGTCGGCGAGAAGGCCATCGGCGAGGAACCCACCACCTTCTTCGTCGGCGCCTTCCGGGACCTGGTGGGCGGCGCCTCCGACCTCATGGTGGTCTTCCTCATCGCCTCGCTGCTGCTCATCATGATCACCGGTCTCGCCGACGGTTCCCGGGTGCTGTACGAGATGGGCAAGGCGGGGCTCACCATCAAGCAGGTGGGGGTGCTGAACAAGCGCGGGGTGCCGGCCCGGGCGCTGCTGGTGGCCCTGGTGCTGAATGTCTTCGTGCTGACGGTGCTTCAGACCCCGCTGGCCATCATCGTCACCGGCAACCTGGGATACATCCTCGCCCATGTGCTGGCGGTCTCCGGCTTCGCGCTGCTGCGCAAGGACCGTCCCGACGCCCTGCGGCCCATCCGGCTGCCCCGTTTCTTCGTGCCCCTGGCCTGGACGCTGGCCGGGTTCCTCACCGTGGTGCTGGTGGTGGGTGCGACCGGTTTCTCCATCACCGGATACGGCGGCTACACCGAACTGGGAGTGGCACTTGCCGTCCTGATCGTGGCCGTACTGCTGTGGCTGTACCGGATCAAGGTGCAGGACCGGCGCGTCACCGACGACCGGGCGGCCTGACCCGGCCGGTGCACAGAATTCCGGCGAGCCACCGGAAGCAGGCGGCGGAAAGTGGGCCGGCGGGCAGTGGACAGACGTCCCTGGGTTCGACGCCATGCGTGTACTTTCCGCCTCGACCAGCGGATCGGGCCGCTTCCGCCGACTCATCCCCCTCACGACGCGTGCACGGCACGGGGCGACGGCCTTCTCGTCGTCGCCTCACCGAAACTCGAAGCGGCGGCCCGGGAACCGCCGCACCGCACCGCCACCGGCACGGCACGCACGTCCGTACGGTGGGTTCGGTGCGCCGATGCGCTGTGGTGGCGCGCGGGTGGGCATGGGAAAGAGATGCCAGGAGTATCCGCACCCGTGATCAAGCTTGTCCGGCGTACGACCGAGCCCGTCGGAGCACAGACCGTGCGTTCCACGGCGGCTGCCGTCATCGCCTATGTCGTGGCGGTGTGGACCCTTCCGCATCCGGCACCGCTCACGGCACCGCTCACCGCACTCCTCGTCGTTCAGGTCACTCTCTACGCGACCCTCACCACGGGGATCCGCCGGGTGAACTCGGTCGTCGTCGGGGTGCTCATCGCCACTGCGCTCAGCTCCCTGGTGGGCCTCACCTGGTGGAGCCTCGGACTGGCGATCTTCACCTCGCTGATCATCGGGCGGCTGGTGCGCGTCGGCGAGTTCGTACCCGAGGTGGCGATCAGCGCGATGCTCGTCCTGGGCGTCTCTCAGGTCGCCTCCACCGCCTGGGACCGCGTGCTGGAGACACTGATCGGCGCGGGCGTGGGGTTGCTTTTCAACCTGCTCCTGGCGCCTCCCGTGTGGGTGCAGCCGGCGGGCGCCTCCATCGACAGCCTGGCCCGTGAGATGGGACAGATGTTCCGCGCGATGGGGAGGGACGTGGGCGGCCACATCTCCGTCCAGCGGGCGGCCGACCGGCTCCACGAAGCCCGCCGGCTGGACCATGACATCGTGGAGGTCGACGCCTCGCTGCGGCAGGCGGAGGAGAGCCTCACGCTCAATCCGCGTGTCCGGCAGGGGCTGCTGTACCGGGTCGTGCTGCGCACCGGTCTGGACACCCTGGAGATCTGCGCCGTGGTCCTGCGGGTGCTGTCGCGCACCCTGACCGACCTCGCCAAGGCCCGTACCGAAGAGACGCTGTTCCCCGCCGACGTGGCCGAGTCCCTGACGGATCTGTTCGAGCAGATGGCCGGTGCCATCGAGAGCTTCTCGGAGCTGATCACCACTCCGGTCGCGGAGAACGCCGAGGAGGCGGAGGCCCGGCTGGCCCACGCACTCGCCGTCAGCCGCGCCACCAGGGACAGGGTGGCCGATCTGCTTCTCGAAGACGTTCAGGAACATCCCAGGCAATGGCAGTTGCACGGGGCCGTGCTGGCCGAGGTCGACCGAATCCTGGACGAGCTCGACATCGACAAGCGCACGGAACGCCTGGGCAAGGAGCTCGACCGGCGCTCGGCGCAACTGCATGAACGTCACCCCTGGCTGCGCGCCGTATCGCGACGGCTGCGAACCGACCGGGCCTGAAGCGGGCCGGGTTGGTACGGGTTACCCGGAGGCCGGAAGCCGTTCGATGGCGACCAGCGCCGCATCGTCGCCCAGGCGGCCGCCCGCATGGCGCAGAAGATCGGCACACAGGGATTCCAGCAGGGAGTCCGGGCCCTCACCGCACCGCGACGCGGCCCGTTCGGGGAGCGGATAGAAGACGCCCGACCGGTCCCGGGACTCGATGACACCGTCCGTGTACAGGAGCAGGGTGTCACCGACGTCGAAGCAGAACGTCTCCGCCGTGTGCTTGGTCACCAGCAGGTGCGTCAGACCGAGCGGCGGGGCGGGCGTTCGTACATCGAGCGGCATCGCTTCTCCCGCGCGAAGCAGGAGCGGCGGTGGATGACCGCAGCTGACCAGACGGAGCTTGGTGACGGCATCGGGGATGTCGAGAACGGCCGCCGTGACAAAGGACTCCACAAGGTCCTGGTCGTCGTCCCCGCCTTCGTGAACGGTGTCGTTCTCGTCCGGTGCGATGCTCGCCTCCAGATGCGCCACCAGATCGGGCAGCTGCGACTCCTGGCGGGAAAGAGCGTGGAAGGCACCCAGGACGCTGGCTGCCTCACCGATCGCGGCCAGTCCCTTACCGCGTACATCACCGATGATCAGGCGGGTTCCGTCGACGGTGCGGGCGGCCGCGTACAGGTCGCCCCCGAGCTGCGCCTCCGCCTCCGCAGCCAGATAGACCGAGGCGATGCGCAGCGGGCCACTGTGCCTGGGCAGCGGCCGCAGTACCACTCGCTGGGCGGCCTCGGCCACCGAACGCAACTGGGTCACCGCCTGCTCGTTCCGTTGTCTCAGATGGGCGAAGAAGGTGACGAAGGCGGAGATGAGAACGAGCGCGACGATCTGATAGGTGTGGTTGAGGTTGTTGAGACCGATGCTCACGAAGGCCACCAGAGACTGGGCCAGCACGGCGACGGCGCCGACGAAAGCGGTCATGCGCGGGCCGGTGAACGAGGCCGCCAGCGCGGGCGCCGCCACCAGGAACGGGCCGAGATGGACATCCGCCGGCGAGAGGAGGTCGACCACCGTGACGACGGCAATCAGAACGAACGGCACGGCCACAAGTGCGTTCGTGCGCCTTCGGGACTCGCGGAACGACTGCAGGAACCAGCGGGAAGCCATGCTTCCGGGATACCTCACCCGGTCGGCCACCGCTTCCCGTACGGCTGATCGGCACAGCCCGCTCGACATGGACCGGCACATACGCCCATCACTCTGTGTTGCGCAGCACCCACTCGGATGGTCGGCCGTTTTCACTCCCCTGCGTCGTGTGTCGCGCTGCTGGGGCCAGGCCTGGCAACGCTGAGCCCACCAACTGCTCCTCGACGAAGAGAGAAGAGCCATGACTGTGTCAACCTTCCTCGCCCCGCGGATGCGGATACGCGGGCGGCGCGCGCAGACCGCCGCCGTGGCGCTCACCGCGGCCGCCCTTGTCGCGGTCGCCGGACCTGCCGCAGCCGACGGCGGTGCCGATCCGGCCGGAGCCAAGCCCACGGTGGTGGTGGTACACGGCGCGTTCGCCGATGCCTCGGGCTGGAACGGTGTGGTGGAACGCCTGCAGCGTGACGGGTACAAGGTCATGGCCCCCGCCAATCCGCTGCGTGGGCTCGCCCATGACTCCGCGTACATAGCCAGCGTGCTGAAGAGCATCAGGGGCCCGATCGTGCTGGCCGGGCATTCCTACGGCGGTGCGGTGATCAGCAACGCCGCCGCTGGGAACCCCCAAGTGAAGTCGCTGGTGTTCGTGTCCGCGCTCATGCCGGACAAGGGGGAGAGGCTGGCGGATCTGTCGGCGAAGTTCACGGGAAGCGAGCTGAACGCGGCTCTGAAGCCGGTGCCGTTCCCGAAGACCGACGGCACTGAGGGGGCCGATCTGTACATCCAGCCAGCCAAGTTCCACGACGTCTTCGCGGCGGACGTGCCGGCGGGCACCACGGCCGTGATGGCCGCCACCCAGCGCCCCATCGACGGAGCCGCGTTCATGGACAGGGCGGCTGCGGCGGCCTGGAAGACCATTCCGTCCTGGGCGCTGGTCGCCACCCGGGACAAGGCGATCGCCCCGGATCTCGAACGCTTCGAGGCCAAGCGTGCCAAGTCGCAGACCGTTGAGGTCGACTCCTCCCATGTCGCGATGATGTCGCACCCCGACGTCGTCGCCGATCTCATCCGGCAGGCCGCCGGAGCCGGAACACCCAAGGAGCCGTCGCTGGCCGCGAAGGCTGCCGACGCCCTGGCCGCGACCGGTGCCGGCGCCCTCGTCCTGGCCTGCCTCGGTGGACTCGCGGGCGTGACCGTGCTGGCAGGCGCGGGCATCGTCGCCGCGGCCCGCAGGCGCCGCGCGGCAGGCGGCGGACGCCACGCGGCCCCCTGACAGGAACGAGCGAGAACCCGCAGGCAGTCAGGCCCCCGGATCGGTCGGCGCCGGCCACGGCCGAGGTGCCGCCGCTCGTTCGAGGTGTGGCCGCCCTAGAAGGTCGCCATACCCCGCCGAAAGCTGCTGCGCCTCTCATGAATCCGACGATTTCCTTCCTGCGCAGGACCTTCACCACACTCAGCCTGCTGGCCGCGGCAGGCACGGGCCTGGCCTTCGCCGCGCTGATCCAGGGCGCCGCGAACGGCCCCCGCTGGCTGCTGCTGGCCGGTCTCCCCGCGTCGGCCCTGGCGCTGGCGGCGCTCGGCAAGGCGGCCGAGCCGTCGGAGTCGGGCACCGTGGTCCGCGGGCTGCGCTCCGGCGGACCGCGCGCCTTCGCGCCCGCCGTGGTCCACGGGGTCAAGGCCGTGAACAAGGCGAACGGCCGGCCTGCCACCGACGGGCAGGCGGTGAACTCCGTGTTCGCCTTCGACCTGACCGTAGTGCCCGAGGGGCTCCCCGCGTACCGGATCGAGATCCGTCACCCCCTCGACGTACAGGGACTGCTGCACCGGTCCAGGGCGGTCGTCGAGTACGACCCCGATCAGCCCTGGCGGGTCGTCATCCCCAACAACCCGCCCCGCGAATGGCTGGCCCGCGCGAACAGCCTCACACCGCCGGCCGCGGTGAAGAACCGCGTCGGTGGCTTTCCGGCCGGCTTTCGGACCCTGGTGATGGGCGTGGTGTTCGCGGCCGTACTGCTGGTGCTGGCGCGACTGGTCGGCTGAGAGCCTGGCCCGGTTCAGCCGCCGCGCGGATACTGCTTGAGCACCTTGCCGTTGATGTCGGCTCGCAGATAGGCGCCGCCGTACTCGTCCAGGACGTAGACGCTGATGGTCGGCCGGTAGTCGTCGAACGGGGAGGCCGGATCGATGTCTACGTAGTGGCCGGTGGGCTTGGTGACGCCGAGCTCCTTGTCCGCCCGGCGCATCAGCGCCGGGAGTGCGTCCCAGTCGAACTTTTCGAGGTCCACCGCCTTGGCACCCGGCATGAGGGTGCCGTCGGCGCGTTCGCGGGTGGCCTTGCCGTCCCGGTACGCGTAGACGTCGTACAAGCTCTTGTTGTTCGTCACCGGGGCCTCGATGCGCGCATGTTCCTCGTACAGCGAGAACGAGGTGACGCGTGTGCCGCCCATCACCGGTTCGAGCGCGGCGATGACGGACCGCGCCCCGGCAGGCGTCAGCAGGTCCTTCGTCTTCGCCGCATTCGCCTTCTGAGCCTCCTTGGACTTGGTGGCCGACGGGCTGCTGGAGGAGTGCTCCGAAACGGACCGCGTGTTGCCGGAAGCCTTCGAGTCCGGGGTGGGCAGCAGCGACCACACGAGGACACCGGTCAGGGCGGTCCCCGCGAGAGCCGTCGAGATCGCGAAGGCGCGGCTGCGCCGCACCCGGCGGCGGGCCTCGTGCGCGCCCAGCGTCACGGGCTGCGGACGGTCGGGTGTGGCGACGGGGCGACGGACGGGGGCGGTGGGCAGGACCGTGGTCGGGCCGACCGGCTCGCGGCCGGGCGGTACCTCGTCCCGCGACACGGCCGGCTCGGGGCGCTGCGGCACCGCATCCTGCGGAGCCCCGGCGGTCTGCGGCGCCCTGACCGGCTCACTCACCGACGCCAGCATCCGGTCCAGTTCCTCGGCCCCGGGCCTCGCGGCCGTGTCCCGGGTCAACAGCGCGGTCAGCACGGGAGTCAGCGGACCGGCCTGTCGGGGCGGCGGGATCTCCTCGTCGAGCACGGCCGCCAGCGTCGCCAGCGTGGTGGCCTTGCGCAGCGGATGCCGGCCCTCCACGGCGACGTACAGCATCATGCCGAGCGACCACAGGTCCGACGACGGATCGCCCTCCTCGCCGCGAATCCGCTCGGGCGCCATGTAGTCGGGGGAGCCGATGATGGAACCGGTCGCTGTCAGACTGGTGGACTCACGGATCGCGGCGATGCCGAAGTCCGTGAGCACCGGGCTGCCATCGGCCCGCAACAGTACGTTGGCGGGCTTGACGTCGCGGTGGTGGATACCGGCGGCATGGGCGGCGCGGAGCGCGGACAGCACGCCGCGGCCGATCCCGGCGGCCTCGACGGGGGTGAGGGTTCCCTCGGCGAGACGTTCCGCGAGCGAGGCGCCGGGCACCAGCTCCATCACGATCCACGGGTACGCGTGGTTGCCGCCGTCCACGATGTGGTGGACCGTGACGACGCCCGGGTGGTCGAGCCGGGCCAGCGCACGGGCCTCGTGCAGCACCCGCGCCCGCAGCAGCCGGGCCGCCTGCGGGTCGTTCTCGGCGAGCGCGGGGTCCGGGGGGCGTACTTCCTTGAGCGCCACATCGCGGTGCAGGGCCAGGTCATGGGCCCTCCACACCATGCCCATGCCGCCACTGCCGAGCCTGTTCAGCAGCTCGAAACGGTCGTCGATCACACGGTGTACAGGTCCCCCAGCTTTCATGGAAAAGAGGGTACGGGGCGGGCTCGCAGCGGCCCGCACCCACCCTGTACGCCTCATACGTCGTCGGTCGGTGTGAGCCGCAGCGCCACGATCTGGAACGGCCGCAGCCGCAGCCGTACCACCTCGGCCGACTCGTTGGCGAGCGGGCGATTCAGCAGGTCCGTGACGCTCGCGCCGGCCGGAGCGCACCCCGCTCTCAGACCAGCCGAGGCACGGCCCCGGCTGGAAAACGCTTACCGCACCTCAGGTTCCTGCGCCGGATGAACGTCAACAAGAAGAAAACGGGCCGGTGTTCTTCCGATGTGCATGAGTGCCATCTACTGGTGCCGGATTAGTACCGTCCATTACAGCTGCGGCTGGAAGGCGACTCACGGAGCTCGGCTTCGTCGTTCGAGCTCGGGGCCACGTCCTACGAGGCGTGGGGAACAAGACGAACAAACACCCGTACTGAAGCGGCTCGGAACGAGAACCCGGTCAATGCCTTGCGGATGTCGAGGTATCGAGGACCGGGCGGCCGACGGCTTGCCACTCACTCATGGAAGAGCGGCAAGACGTCGGCCGTTTGTGTGAGGCAGGCACTACTTCGGCGGGCGGATGTTCTCGCTGCCGATGTTGCCCTGCTGGTCGCTCTGCTCCTGCAGCTTCCGGGCCTTCTCCTGGAGCCGCTGGCGCTGCTCAGGGTCGGTGGTGCGCTCAGCGGCCTCGGTCATCTGCCGGGCCTTTTCGCGCAGTTGCTGCGTACGGTCACCGGATTCACGTGCAGCGCTCATCATCGCTCCTTGTGCGGTTGGGAAGAGCGGGCTCCATCAGAGAACCAGCGTCGCCGGTTCACCGCACCTCGAATCGTCACTCAGCGTTACGCCATGCCGTGGGGGCCTTGCGGCGCTGGCATTATCAAGGGCATGGACGAAAGCATCATTGCCGCGTGTGACGGGGCATCGAAGGGCAATCCGGGGCCTGCGGCCTGGGCGTGGGTCGTGGCCGATGCGCAGGGGCGACCGGAGCGCTGGGAAGCGGGACCGCTGGGGACCGCCACCAACAATGTCGCCGAACTCACGGCGCTGCAGGAGCTGTTGGAGTCCACGGATGTGTCCGTGGCGATCGAAGTACGGATGGATTCGCAGTACGCGATGAACGCGGTGACCAAGTGGCTGCCGGGATGGAAGCGCAACGGCTGGAAGACCTCGGCCGGAAAGCCGGTGGCCAACCGTGACCTGGTGACCCGCATCGACGCCCTGCTGACCGGCCGGACCGTGTACTTCGTCCATGTGCCCGCCCACCAGGTGGACGGAGATCCGCTCAACGCCCTCGCCGATCAGGCGGCCAGCGAGGCCGCGGTGGCACAGCGGCCGGCCGGTACCGCGCATGGCTCGCAGCTGCCGACGCCCGTTCCGGCCCGGGCGACCGAGGGGCGGAGCAAGGGGGCTCCGGCGAAAAAGGCAGGAGGCGCGGCACGCTCCGGTGGAACCATCCGGGCCAAGTTCGCGGGCCGCTGCCACTGCGGAAAGCCTTATGCGGTAAAGGAGATGATCGCCAAGAGCCCGAACGGCTGGGGCCATCCGGAGTGTCGCACCGCGCCCGCCTGAGGCGCGGCCCGTCGGGCCTGCGCACCGCGTGCGGGCCCGCCGGGGCATGGACCGCCGGCCGGAGCGGGCGAGTGGCCGCGCGAAATGGGGTCCGCGTGCCATGATGCGGCTCCGACGGCGGCGTCCGAGGTGCTCTGCCGATGCCGCCGGCAACGGCGACACGCTGGGGGGCGTATGGGAAGCACAGTCACGGTTCTGCGCGAGTTGCGCGGTGCGCAGAAGACGGCCAAGGGGGTGTCGTTGTACTCGCGGTACGTGAACCGCCCGGCCGGACGGGTGCTCGCGGCAGGCGCATACCGTATCGGGCTGACGCCCAATCAAGTCACGTTGATCAGCGCGGCATTCACCTTCGCCGCCATCGCCTCGGTGGCTCTCGTCCGGCCGTCCTGGGGGCTCGCGGTCGCGGTGTATGCGGGGCTCGTCATCGGCTTTGCCTTCGATTCGGCCGATGGGCAGCTGGCCAGGCTGACCGGCAGGGGAGGTCCGGACGGCGAGTGGCTGGACCATGTCGTGGACTGCGCCAAGATGATCCTCGTACACACCGCCGTGCTGATCTCGTTCCAGCGGTTCTTCGATCTGCCGGCCGAGGGCTGGCTGCTCCTGCCGCTGGGCTTCCTGTTCACCGCCGTGCTGATCTTCTGCGCCGGGCTGCTGCGCGAACAGCTGGGCAAGGCGGCAGCCCGGCCCACGGCGGGCAGCGGTGCCGCGGTACCGGTGTCCCGGGTGCGGGCTGTGGCACTGCTGCCCGCCGACTACGGGGTGTTCTGCCTGGTGTTTTTGCTGCTCGGCGACCGGACCGCGTTCCGCATCGGCTATGCGGTGCTCGCCGCCGTGCACGCACTGTTCCTGGTGGCGTTCCTCGCCAAGTGGTTCAGGGAGCTGAAAGCGCTCCGGACTGCGGACTGACGAGCGTGTCCAGCGCCCGGCGCAGCTGGGTGCTGGACGTGTGCACGGTGTACGGGAAGTAGACCACCTCGACGCCGACCTCGGCGAAGTCGCGCTCCAGCCGCTTGCCCTTCTCCGTGTCCCGCCAGTCGTCCCCCTTGAAAATGACGTCGAACCTGACCTGCTGCCAGGTCTTGACCTTGTCCGGCACGGTCTCGACGAACGCAGCGTCCACATAGCGGACGCTGCGTACGATCTCCAGCCGTTCCGGCAGCGGAATCACCGGCTTGTGGCCCTTGGCGAGTGCGGCCATCTCGTCCGAGACGACGCCCGCGACGAGGTAGTCGCACTGGCTGCGGGCATGCCGCAGGATGTTGAGGTGCCCTATGTGGAACAGGTCGTAGACCCCCGGCGCGTAGCCGACCCTGTGCACCATCCGTTCTCTCCCCCCACGGTGAACGTGATGTCCGTGTCCAGCAGCAGTTGTCCGGACATGGCATCCGGTGCTGCGGGATATCGGTATCGGTGTTGATGGTGCAACGACCTTACTGTGAAGACCACTTGCGCATCTCGTGAACGGATAAGCTCACTTTTGGGGCTGTTCCTTGAGGGGAACACAGAATGTTCCGGGGGGAAGGCGAGCGTCCGTGTCCGATGCCGATCGTCACAAGCCGTTCGAAGACCGCACTCTGCTGGTCGTGTCGACCAACTACGCACCGGAGCTGACGGGCATCGGCCCGTACGCCGCGCAGCTCGCCGAGCACTGGGCCGCGTCCGGGGCCGAGACCCATGTACTGACCGGCATGCCGCACTACCCGTCCTGGCGTACCGAAGCGGAGTACCGGGGCGTGTGGAGGGTCGCCGAGAAGCGGGCCGGGGTCACCGTCCACCGACGAAGACACTATGTGCCGCCCCGTCAGACTGCCCTGCGCAGAGCGATGTTCGAGGCCACCGTGCTCGGGCACGGCCTGCTTTCACCGCCCGTTTCGCGTCCGCCGGACGCGGTGGTCTCCCAGCTGCCCAGCCTCGCGGGCGGTGTCATCGGAGCCCGGCTGGCCGGCCGCCACCGAGTCCCGCACATACCGGTCGTGCAGGATCTGATGGGTGCCGCCGCCGCGCAGAGCGGTATCCGGGGCGGGGACCGGGCGGCAGCCGTCGCCGCGGCGGCCGAACGTTACGCGCTGCGCGGCGCCGCCCTCGTCGGAGTCATCCACGAGAGCTTCGTCCCGCGCGTCACCGCGTACGGCGTGGACCCGGGGCGCATCCGTGTCGTTCCCAACTGGTCGCATGTGCAGGCACCTTCGGCCGACCGTGCCGCAACCCGGGCGAGACTCGGCTGGAGTGAGGGCACTCCCGTGGTCCTGCACTCCGGGAACATGGGGCTCAAGCAGGGCCTGGAGGTCCTGGTCGACGCGGCCCGGCTGGCGCCGGAGATACGCATCGTGCTGATGGGAGACGGGAATCAGCGAGAGGCGCTGCTGGGGCGTGCGACGGGGCTGCGCAATCTCGACTTCCTGCCACCGGCCGGCGCGAACGAGTTCACGGACATTCTCGCGGCCGCCGATGTGCTCGCGGTGACCCAGCGGGCATCCGTACTCGACATGAGCGTCCCGTCCAAGCTCACCTCGTACTTCGTCTCGGGCCGCCCCGTTGTCGCCTCGGTCGCCGACGGGGGAGGCACCGCCCAGGAGGTCCACCGGTCCGGCGCCGGGCTCCTCGTCGCACCGGAGGATCCCGCCGCGCTGCTCTCGGCCGTACGCAAGCTCGTCGAAGCGCCGGCCGAGGCGGACCGGCTCGGCGCCAACGGACCGCAGTACGTCGCACGTCACCTGAGCCGAGAGGCGGGCCTGGCCCGCTTCGACGCACTGCTCACCGAGGTCCTCGCGGACGCACAAGGGAGACCACGCCGATGACCCAGCCGATCCGCGCCCTGGAGGACCAGGACGAACCCGCGCTGCTGAGGGACCAGTTCCGTCAGCTTCTGCGCTACCGAGCACTGCTCGCCTGCGGCGTGGCCCTCGGACTGCTCGGCGGCGGCTGGCTCGCCCTGAGCGGCGAGGAGAGCTACACATCGACGGGCGAGGTGGTCGTACGCTCCGCCGCCTCGGACCCCTTCGCCGCGGGCGCCTCCGCCGACAAGGGCATCAACATCGGCTCCGAGCGGCAGACCGCCGTCAGCGACACCGTGGGCACCCTGGCCGTCGGCACCCTGGCCAGGCACGGCGACCGGGTGGAGGTCGGGACCCTGCTGTCCGGTCTCCAGGTCACGAACCCGCCGAACACCCTCGTGCTCCGCTTCTCCTACACCGGCCGCACCCCCGGCCTGGCGAAGGCGCGGGCCGAGGCGCTCGCCGACGCCTATCTGGAGATCCGCAGGCAGCGCACCGAGGACAGCATCGCCAACATGGTCGACGGCTACCGCGCCCAGCTCAAGCCCCTCACCGAACAGCGCGATCAACTGGCGGAGCAGGCCGGGGCGAGTAACGACGTCACCAGCGCACGGGCCAACATCGTGGTCTCGATCTCCGAACTGAGCAGAAAAATCTCGGAGTTGCGCGCCCTGGACACCACTCCCGGCTATCTGACGAAGAAGCCTGTCGCGCCCACGGACCCCACCGGTGCGGGGCTGCCCCTGCTGCTGGGACTCGGCGGTGTCGTCGGGCTCGCGCTCGGACTGCTCCTGTCCTGGGTACGCCTGGTCTTCGACCCGGCCGTACGCTCAACCCGGGAACTGGTCCGTTCGCTCGGCGCCCCGCTGCTCGGCACCCTGCCCAGGGAACGGGCATCCGCGGGTGCGCTGCTCGCCATCGGGCGGAGCGGGAGCCGGCTCGCCGAGGAGTACCGGGCGGTCGCCTTCCGGCTCGCCTACGACCCGTCGTTCGCGCAGCGCCGCAGACTCCTGGTCACGGCGCCGCGCGGGGACAGCGACGCGGCGGCCGCCGCCGCGGTCAACCTGGCCGCCGCCTTCGCCGAGATGGGGCGTGACGTACTCCTGGTCGAGGCCGATCTGCGTACCCCCTCGCTGGCCAGGGACCTCGGCCCGGCCGTGCTGGGCGCCGGGCCCCGCTGGGCCTCACAGGGCGAACGGGCCTGGCCGTCGGACAGCCGGATGAATGTGGACGTACCAGGGTCGGGTGCCTTCACCCTGATAGCGGGCCGGCGCACGGACAACGTCCCGCGCGCGCTGACCTCCGCGCCCGTCGGACGGATCGTCGCCGAGGGCGACCGGCCGGGCGCCGTCGTCATCGTGCTGGCCCCGCCTGTGCTCTCGTACGCCGACGCCGTCGCACTGATCGACCGCGTGGAGGGTGTCGTGGTGGTGTGCGACCCGCGCGAGGTGCACCGCAGCGACCTGGAGCGGATCCGCGAGATCGTCGGGGCGGCCGGAGGCTCCGTGCTCGGCGCCCTGCTGCACCCCGGCCGGAGCCGCTACGAGCGCCGGGCCCGCAAGAAGGCCGCCAGGCGCCGCACGGGCGGCGGCCGGTCCCGCTCCGCATCGGGCCGGGACGACGGCGGCGGCCGGGAGCACACCGGCGACCCGGCCGAGACGCTCGGCCTGCGCACCTTCGACTCCACCGCGGGACACAGATGAAGGCACGTACCGCGATCGTCTGCTCGGTCGCGGACCAGGGCGTGGCGGCGCTCACCAACATCCTGGTGCTGGTGGCCGCCGCCCGGCTCTCCACCGTGGCCGACTTCGCCCGCTTCTCGGCGGTCTACCTCGTCTTCACCGTGCTTTTGGGGGTATCCGGCGCCTACACCGGGCAGCCGCTCGTGCTGCGGCGCGGCGAGAGCGACGAGGTACGCGGCGCGTGCCGGTCGGCGGTCACCTTCACCCTGCTCGCCGCGGCCACGCTCGGCGCCCTGCTCGCCACCGTCTGCCTGACGCTGCCGGGGGCCACCGCACGCGCCCTGCTGATGCTGGGACTCGTCCTGCCGGTGGTCCTGGGGCAGGACACCATGCGTTACGCCTTCTCCACCCTGCACCTGCCGCACCTGGCATTGGCGGGCGACGTGCTCAGACTGGTCGGTGTGCTGGGCGCGTTGGCCGTGCAACCTTACGGTGCCCCGGCCGCCCGGCTCGTCACCGTCTGGGGGCTGTCCGCGCTGCCCGCCCTTCTCCTGTCGGCCGCCCTGCTGCACCGCAGGGTGACCGGTACGCCGCTGCGGCTCAAGGTCCTGCTGCGCAGAGGGCATCTGGGACGGCGCTTCGCGGTGGAGTTCGGGGTGGGCAACGCCACCAGCCAGCTCTCCGTGCTCGGACTCGGCATGGTCGGCAACCCGCTTGTGGTGGGCGCCCTGCGCGGCGCGACCACCCTCTTCGGGCCGCTGAACGTGCTGTTCACCTCGGCCACCGGCTTTGGACCCCCACTGCTCGGACGGCTCGCCTCCGAACGGCGCAGGGTACGCGCCACAGCGACGCTCGCCGCCGTCCTGGCCGCCACAGCCGCCGCCTGGGCCACCGCACTCGCCCTGCTGCCCGACGGAATCGGCCGTCGGCTGCTCGGCGACACCTGGCCCACAGCCGCTGCCCTGCTCCCGGCGACGGGCAGCCAGTACGCGGCGATGGCCGTCGGCACCTGCGGGCTGCTGGCGCTCCGGATGCTCGACCCCCGTACCACCCTCTCCATCCAGGTGGTCTTCTCGCTCGCCGCCGTCGCCTTCCTCACCGGCGGCTATGCGCTCGGCGGGGTGCCGGGCGCGGCCTGGGGCCTGTGCCTGGGGTCCGTCTGCAAGGCAGTGGCCACGTGGACCCGGGTGGCCCAGCTCGAACGCCGTACCGCGGTGGACCAGGAACCCGTCAGTGCGAGCGCTGTCCGCTCCGGCTCCTGAAGCTTGTGACCAGCAGCAGACAGAGCGCCGCGATCGCCAGTTTTCCGATGGACTGCAGCAGCGGTCCGCGCAACAGAATGAAGGTGTACCCGGCGATCAGCGGCGCGGCGATGGCCAGAACACTGCCGGGGCCCGGGCCGTCCCGGGAGACCGCCCGCGCGTAGCGGCGGTCGGTGCGTGCGGCGACGTACCCGATCAGTGCGAGACCGCCGACCATGCCAGGAGCACCGAAGTCGACCCAGAGTTCGGTCCACAGCGGCGCGGACAGGTTGGTCATGTTCATCCCCATCCACTGGCCGACGCGCACGCCTGTGTCCTCCGGCTTGCCGCTCCACACCGACCGGGGCACGAAGAAGAGGGCGGAGCCCGCAAGTTGACGCCCATAGGTGTGGCCGCGGGCGTCGACCCAGGTAATGGTGTTGGCGAACATCACCGTCTGGTCGTAGTCCTTGGTGGCCAGCGGCTCGAACACCGACGACGAATCCACCGGCCGGTACCCGGCGCTGTCGTAGCGGAACCGGTCCGCGTACGGGAACAGCACCAGCGCCCCGACCACCCCCATGGCCAGCACCGACCGGTACATTGCCGCGCTGCTCGGGAACGCGGTGAACAGCAGCGAGACCAGTACGGTCAGGAACCAGTAACGGGCATTGGATATCGGGTTGTTGACGACGGTGTTGAGGATCAGCAGGGCACACCAGACCAGAACGGTCGACGGTGAACGCCGGGCCCTGCGCGAGGTCACCAGCCGACGGGTGCAGAAGAGCAGCCCCAGCAGCGCGGGTACCGTACCGAAGCCCTTGAGGAAGGCCGATCCCACGTTGGACTGGCTCGACGCCACCCCGCTGACCGCGACCGAGGCGCTGATCTCCTGGCGGCTGGTGAAGAAGATCGCGGGCCCGCCGAGCTTCAGGATGTAGTAGCCGCTCGCCGCGAAGGCCAGCACCACCAGCAGCCTGAGCCGCACCCGGTGCGCGGTGGCCGGACCGCTGCCGGAGCGTGCGGTGGCTCGGCGGCGCAGCGGACGCCGGGACGCCAGCAGTGCCCCGAGGTCGAACGCGGCACATCCCACCAGGATCAGCGCGATGGCCGTCATCAGATCCGACCTCGGCCCGACCATGGGGGTGGGGGTCTGCCCGATGACCGCCTGCGCGAACGGCGCCACCCCCATCGCGATGTACACGAACATCCAGAACACGCCCTGCAGCAGACGCCGCCGGGTGGACAGAACCATCGTGGCGAGCCGGGCCCCGGCATAACAGGTCAGCACGAGCTGCAGCCAGTACGCGGTGTCCCGGACGCCCGTGCCCGGCTGCGCGGCGATCACCGCAGGCAGAAAGCAGACCAGGCCGAGGATGAGAGGCACGGCCAGGGCCCGCGACAGCATTGCCCACGACATGGGCTTCGCCGGCGGCTGGACCGGGTCATGCGGGCCGTGCTCCGGTACGGGTGCGAACGGCGCCGCCTCGTGCACGGACGTCATCTGCCCCCCGTTTTGTGGACCTGTGAACACTCTAACGAATCAACCTACTTGAGGGGTTTGGACGACTAGTCTGTAAAAGGTCGGCCGAGGTCGAGGAGGCCCCTGGTGAAGATTCTGCACGTCGTCACACTGCACACCCCGGACCATGCGTTCGGCGGCCCGACAAGGGTGGCGCTCAACCTGTCGAAGGTCCAGCGGGCCGGGGGCGACGACGCCCGGATCATGGCACTGGGCGACGGCTTCGAAGGCCGACTGCCGCGCGAGGTCGAGGGAGTACCGGTCCATCTCTTTCAGGCCCGCCATCTGCTCCCCATGTTCGAAGTCAGCGGAATCACCTCCGGTGCGCTCCTGCTCGCCGCCCGTCGCATGATGCGCGGCGCCGATCTCGTCCATGTCCATCTGATGCGCGACCTGGTGACGCTGCCCGCCGCGCTGCTCGCCCTGGCCACCCGCACACCCCTGGTCGTCCAGACCCACGGCATGGTGGACCCGACCGAGAAGCGGGTCGCTCAGCTGACCGATCTGCTGGGGGTACGCAAGGTGCTGCGCGACGCCGACGCCGTGCTGCACCTGACCGAGATGGAACGCCTCGATGTGAACGCCGTTGCCGCACCGGTGCCGTTGACCCGCACCGTACGGCTGGTCAACGGCGTACGTCCGCAGGAACACAAGCCCGCCCGCGAGCCGGGGCGGCCGCCGAGGGTCCTCTTCCTGGCCCGGATCCAGGAGCGCAAGCGCCCGGAGGACTTCGTCGCCGCGATGCCTACGGTCCTGGCCGAGCATCCGGACGCTCGGTTCGTGCTGGCCGGCCCCGACACCGGAGCGCTGCCCGCAACTCTCGAACTCGCCCGCAGACTGGGGGTGATGGACTCCCTTGACCATGTGGGACCGCTCGGCCACGAAGAGGTCCTGGCGGCGGGGCGGCAGGCCGATGTGTACGTACTGCCCTCGATCGAGGAACCCCTGGGCGTATCCGTCCTCGAAGCGATGTCGGTCGGCACCCCCGTGGTCATCACCCGTACCTGTGGCCTCGGCCCCGATGTCGCACGGGCCGGGGCGGGCCGGGTGATCGAAAGCCGGGTCGGCGAGGACGGCAGGAACGCACTCAAGGTCGCCGGGGCGATTCTGGAACTTCTTGAACCCGAGGCCAACGCCCGTTCCGGGAAGGCTGCTTGGGACCTGGTCAATGAGCACTTCACCATCGAGGCCGTGACCCGGACCCTCCGGCGGACCTACGAGGACGTGGTCCGCCGGAAGGGCCGCTGATTCAAACGGTCTTCCCCTCACGGGACTTGAGCGCGATCTGCCAGCGGTAGAAACTCATCGCCAGTGCGAAGTCGAAGCCCGCCCGCCCGTCGAGGAAACCCCGCCGGTACACATACATGTACGCGAACGACACCAGGGGCTTGAAGGGCGCCTTGTGGAACAGCTGTCCCTGGCGCGACTTCACCCTCCGCACCTGCTCCTTGACCTCGGGGTGGTGCTCCAGCCACGCCTCCCAGTCCGAGTACCGGTTGTGCCGCTCGAACCAGGCGGTGACCGGGTCGAGGTCCTGGTGCTCGATCGGATTGCGGAGCGAGCCGGCCGACTCGGCGACCGGCTGGTAGTGGCCCTCGACCTCGCCGATGCCCGGCGCTTCGAGATCCCCGACCTCCGGGTACCGGCAGCGGGTGCGGTCGGTGAGTGACCGCTTGCGGATGGTGTAGCCGTGCCGCAGCCGCTTCCCGGAGAACCAGTAACCCAGCGGTATGTCGTACGCCGCGGGCTTCGGCGCGCCGGGATCGGCGAAGATCTGCCGCAGTTCGGCCAGCAGTCCGGGGCTGAGGCGCTCGTCCCCGTCGAGCAGCAGAATCCAGTCCAGGTCCGTGCGGACATGGTCCAGGCACCACTGCTTCTTCCGCGGATGACCACCGTCCCAGGTGTATGTGATCACCTCGGCCCCGCACTCCTCGGCGATCTTCGCCGTGTCGTCCGTACTGTGCGAGTCGACGACGACGACCGCCTCGAAGTGGCCGAGCACCGATTTCACCGCCTCGGCGATGTTCAGCCCCTCGTTCTTCGTGGGGATCGCCACGGCTATCGGCAGCTTGCTCATCCATGGCCTCCTTCGGGCAGCCAGGCGTAGCAGCCTGTGGAGGTGAAGGCGCGGGCCGCCTTCGGGACGGTGATCTCGGCCCGCTTCCCGGAGCCGGAGGAGCCCGACGCCAGATTCTTGCCGTTCGCCCCGGTGATCTGCCAGGTGCAGTTCTCGGTGGGAGTGACGTCGTGGTAGCGGCCCGGCCGGATCTGTTCGTCCTGGTACGCGCCGTCCGCGTACCCCCGCGAGGCCTCCTGCACCAGCTCGCTGTGCTGGGTGCAGAGGTGCTCGACTGCCGGTTTCGCATCGGCGATCTCGCCCGTCACGATCGCGCCGACCGCCGTGTCCCGGTCGACCTTGACGAGGTACGTCAGCCTGTCGCAGGTCTCCTGACCGGTCTGGAGCACGGCCGCCGGGTCCATGCCCTTGGGCACACGGTCGACCAGATACTCCTTCTGCTTCTTGTTGAAGGAGCCGGTCGCCGGGGTGAGTTCATCGGTGGGTAGTTTCGGTGGTTCGCTCGTCCGCGGAGCCGAAGGACCACTGGACGCGGTGGCGCCGGGACCTGCCGAGGGGGCCGTGACAGGGGCCCGGGTGGCGGATGGCCCGTCGCCGCTCGCCGCCTCGTGTCCGTCAAAGGACGAGCCGCAGGCGGCCAGCGCCGCCGTCAGTACGACGACGGCGGCGCCGGCCGGGAACGGATACCTCATCCACCTGTCCTCAGGGCGTAGTGGGCACTGACCTGCGAACTGCTCAGCGCGGTCGGGTAGACGGCGGTCTCGTCGAGCTGCCCGGCGAAGAAATTGCTCGTCGGCCGGCTCGGCCAGTTGTTCAGATTGTCGCCGCCCACTCGCCAGTAGCCGTTGTAACTCTCGTTGCCGGTGTACAGAACGCTCGAGGCGCGGAGCTGCCCGTCGACGTACAGCGCCATGCCGCCGGTACCCTGCGTGGCGACGACATGGTGCCAGGCCCCGTTGTTGTAGGCGGCGGGTGTGGTGATGGTCCTGGTACCGCCGCTGTAGACCCCGAAGACCAACTTCCCGTCATCGCCCATGTACACATGCTTGTCGTACTTGGTGCTGTTCTGCATGGTCACATTGCCGAAGCCGATGATCTTCCCTCCCTTGGTGGTCGTCGTCTTGATCCAAGTCTCCACCGAGAACCTGGTGGGCTGCGCATGACGCTTGTTGCTGTACGCGTACTGGTTCGATCCGTTGAAGCCGATCGCGGTCGAGTCACCCGCCACGGCGGCCGGAGTCCGGCGGTAGGCGGGGGAGTTGCGCAGGAATCCGTTGTCCAGCCCGCTGCCGGTGTCTCCGGCGAAGGTCGAGGTGCCTTCGTCGTACCGCCAGTACAGCGAAGCACCGTCCGCCAGCACCCTGGCGGGGTACTTCTCGGCCGCTGATGCCACGGTGGCGGACAGGGCGGCCGACTTGGCGCTGGTGTTGGTGCCGTCGCTCGCACTGATCCGGTACGAGTGGGTCTCGCCTGCGGCCACGTCCGTATCGGTCCATCTCAGCTGCGGCCGGTCCCAGAACAGCGAGTACCCCGTCGTGGTGTACACCGGGGTGCTCGCACCGTCCTTGTAGATCCGGTAGGTGAGTTCCCCGTCGTCGGTGTCGAAGCTCGTCTGCCAGTTGACCTCCACCTTGCCCGGGGCAACGGTGGACAGGCTGACGTTCGGCACCCACGGCGCCCCGGTGTCGGGGCCGTCGGCGAACCGGGTCAGGCCCTGCTGTGCGGAGCCGTTGACGGTGGTGAACTCGCCGCCCACCCACAGATAGTGATGGCCGCCCTTGTCGGTCTGCGCCATCACCCGCGGTCCGACCGGCTCCCCGATGCCGTCGTTGGTGTCCGGGAACCAGGGGAGCAGCTTCGGGTCGTCGACGGACTGGGCCAGCAGATGCTTGCGCGGCTGGTCGGGGAACTCACCCATGCTGGCGCAGTCGTGTGCGTGACTCCCGCTGTACAGAACGCCGTTGTGTACCAGGACGGCCTGGGTGGCGCCCAGGCAGGTGTCCCGCCAGCGCTGCTCGAAATTGCTGAGGTTCAGCGCGATCCGGCCGTCGAAGACACCCCCTCCGGTGCCCTCGTTGGCGGTGTAGAAGCCGGTGGCGTCCGTGGTCAGGTCCTGCACCGTGGAGGTGTTCGGAATGAAGCCGGCCGGGTAGCTCTTGGCGACGGCCCCGGTGGTGGCGTCCACGACGGCCAGTGCGTGCGAGGTGGTGCCGTTGACGGTGAAGAAGTCACCGCCGATCAGTACGTGTTTCCGGTCGGGCGTCAGCTCCACGGCCCGGCCCACCTCGTCGGTGTTGGCCTTCCACGCCTTGAGGGCGGCGCCCGTGGTGACCGCGGCGAACTTGTTCCGGGTCTGCCCCGCCACTGTGTTGAAGTCACCGCCCAGATAGACGGTGTCGGCCGTGACGGCCAGCGCCCGTACTGTCGCGGAGACGGAGACCTTGAAGTCCTGGCGCGGGGTGCAGGTCGCGGTGTCGATCGCGGCGATATTGCTCACCCCGACCCCGCTCACCGCCCCGAACTGCCCGCCGACGTACAGGGTCTTCTGGTCGGGGGAGAGCGCGAGGGCTCGTACGGTCGCCGTCCCCGACGAGAGCGTGAACGACAGGCTGCAGCCGGTCGGTGCACCGGTCGCCGCGTCGAACGCGGCGAAGTTCACCGCGGGCTGTTCCGAGGTTCCGGCGGCTGCTTTTGGCGGCCGGACGGTGGAGAAGGTGCCACCGGTGTACACGACACCGGCGTTCGACGCGGCCATCGACCAGACGATGCCGTTGGTCTGCCAGGTGGTGAGGTCGTCCGCGGTCAGGGAGACCGGCGATGTGAGGGCCGCGGCCGGGGAGCCCCCGGACGCGGCGGCGGTCAGGGCTCCGGCTAGCAGGCAGAGCGCGGCGGCCGCGGCACGCGCCCTGCCGCGTCCGATGGGTCTGCGCCCCGTACTTCCATTCATCATTCAGCTCCGAAGGTGAGAACGAGCTGCGGCCGAAAGGCCGCGGTTCCTGCCTCGTCCGAACGGCGGCGGAAACTGTCCTTCCCGCTGCCGGCAAGGGCGAGTGAGTGGTCCGGGCCCTGGGCCCGGACCGGTGCGGACGCGCTCGGGTCCACCGGGCAGCCGGTGGAGACCGAGGTCGTGCCCGTTTTGCTCCCCGGCACGGTCGTGGGGTGCGACGGCCGGGTGTTGTGGGTGATTGCCGAACAGGTCCACACACCGGTGACCGGCAAGGCGGTGTGGCTGTCGGATGTGCCAGGGTTTCTCATCGGTCCACCCGCACGGCCGCTCCGGCGAGTTGGTCGGACAGCTGACGCATGTCCGCCTCGACCATGATCCTGGCGAGCTCCTGCGATTTCACGGCCGGTTTCCAGCCGAGCAGTTCCTCGGCCTTGGCGGCATCACCGATCAGCGCGTCGACCTCGCTGGGGCGCTCGTACTTGGCGTCGTAGCGGACGTGCTCCCGCCAGTCCAGGCCGGCGTGCGCGAAGGCGTGCTCCAGGAACTGCCGGACGCTGACACCCTCGCCGGTGGCCACCACGTAGTCGTCCGGATTGTCGCACTGCAGCATCCGCCACATCGCGTCGACGTACTCGGGGGCGTAGCCCCAGTCGCGCACGGCATCGAGATTGCCCAGGTGGAGGTGGGTCTGCAGACCCGCCTTGATCCTGGCCACCCCACGAGTGATCTTCCGGGTCACGAACGTCTCGCCGCGGCGCGGGGACTCGTGATTGAAGAGAATTCCATTGACTGCGAACATCCCGTACGCCTCACGGTAGTTGACGGTCGCCCAGTACGAATAGACCTTGGCGACGCTGTACGGGCTCCGCGGATGGAACGGTGTCTTCTCGTTCTGCGGCGGCGGGGTGGCGCCGAACATCTCCGACGAGGACGCCTGATAGATACGGGTGTCGATACCGCTCGCGCGGACGGCTTCCAGCAGCCGGATGGTGCCGAGACCAGTGACGTCGCCGGTGTACAGCGGAGCGTCGAACGAGACGCGGACGTGCGACTGCGCACCCAGGTTGTAGACCTCGTCCGGCCGGATGTCGCGCAGCAGATTCACCAGCGCGACCCCGTCGGCGAGGTCGGCGTGATGCAGGACGAACGAACGGTTCTCTTCCTCCGGTCCCTGGTAGATGTGGTCGATCCGCTCGGTGTTGAAGCTCGACGAGCGGCGTATCAGTCCATGGACCGTGTACCCCTTGTCGAGCAGCAGCTCGGACAGGTACGAACCGTCCTGTCCGGTCACGCCGGTGATGAGCGCGGTCTTCGCCACGGCTCCCCCTCTGTGTTCGCCTGAAAGGCTGTTGGTTCTCACCGAAATATCGGAATTGAGTGATCTGCGGCAAAACGTCACCGCGGCCTGCGGCTGCTGGCACAATCCGAGCCATGACGACTGATCTCCCCGGCCCTCCCCAGGAATCCGTCCGCCCCCTCCTACGACCCGGCGCCCGCATATTCGTCGCGGGCCACCGCGGTCTGGTCGGCTCGGCGGTGCTTCGGTGCCTCACCGCCGCCGGACACGAGGTGATCACCCGCGATCGCGACCGCCTCGATCTGCGCGACGCCGCGCGGACCGAGACATTTCTCAGTGAGGTCCGTCCGGACGCCGTGGTGCTGGCCGCCGCCAAGGTCGGCGGAATCATGGCCAACAACACGTATCCGGTGCAGTTCCTCGAGGACAATCTGCGCATCCAGCTGAGCGTCGTCGCCGGAGCACATGCCGCCGGGGTCGAGCGGCTGCTCTTCCTCGGTTCGTCCTGCATCTACCCCAAGCGAGCCCCGCAGCCGATCTCCGAAAGCTCCCTGCTCACAGGCCCGTTGGAACCGACCAACGAGGCATACGCACTGGCCAAGATCGCCGGCATCGTGCAGACCCAGTCCTACCGTCGGCAGTACGGCGCCTCGTACATCAGCGCCATGCCCACCAACCTCTACGGCCCGGGCGACAACTTCGACCTGGAGACCTCGCACGTACTGCCCGCGCTGCTCCGCCGTTTCCACGAGGCGCGACGGGACGGCTCGCCCGCGGTCACGCTCTGGGGCTCCGGCAGCCCGCGTCGCGAATTCCTGCATGTCGACGATCTGGCCGCCGCGTGCCTCTTGCTGCTGGAGCGCTACGACGGTGACGAGCCCGTCAACGTCGGCTGCGGTGAGGATCTGACCATCCGCGAACTCGCCGAGATCATACGGAATGTGACGGGGTATCAAGGCCTTGTCGAATGGGACACGTCGAAGCCCGACGGCACCCCGCGCAAGCTGCTCGACGTCTCCCGGCTCACCTCCCTCGGCTTCGCACCGCAGATTCCGCTGCCCGACGGGATCGCCCGTACCTACGCATGGTGGCTGGAGCGGCAGACCGCACAGGTCTGAGCGGACCCGACGGGCCGACCGGCACGGGCCGGCCGCCGCAACGCGACGGCCGCCCGTCCCTCCGGCCCCGCACGACCGGTGGTTTCGCACTCCTCGCATCGACGGCCGTCGCACTCAGTACGCCCCCCGGCCGTCGGTGACGGCGCGCAGTGTACGGGCCATGAGTCCCATGTCCGTGGCCACCGACCAGTTGTCGACGTACCACAGGTCCAGCGAGACGGTCTCCTGCCAGGACAGGTCCGAGCGCCCGCTGACCTGCCACAGGCCGGTCAGCCCCGGCCTCACCGCGAGCCTCCGCAGCTCGCGCTCGTCGTAGCGGGACACCTCGTCCGGCAGCGGAGGCCGTGGACCGACCAGCGACATGTCGCCCCGGAGCACATTGAGCAGTTGTGGCAGCTCGTCGAGAGACGTCCGGCGCAGCAGACGGCCGATCCCGGTCACCCGGGGGTCGCGGCGCATCTTGAACATCGGGCCGTCGTTCTCGTTCGCCGTGACCAGCTGCGCCTTGTGGCTCTCCGCGTCCACCACCATCGTCCGGAACTTCCACATGGTGAACGGCCGGTTGTGCTGCCCGTGGCGGATCTGGCGGTGGAAGACCGGCCCGTTCGAGCCGAGCCGCACCGCCGCCCCGATCAGGAGCAGCAGCGGTGCCAGAACCAGCAGCCCAAGTGCGGCCCCGGTGCGGTCCACCACGGCCTTCAGGGCCATCTGCGGGCCCCGGCGCAGCGGCGGCGCGATGTGCAGCAGGGTCAGCCCGGCCGCAGCGGACGGCTGTACTCGGCCGGCTGCGATGCCCGAGAGCTCCGACAGCACGGACAGCGGAAGGCCGCCGTCGTGCAGCCCCCAGGAGAGCCGGCGCAGCCGCTCCTCGGAGAGCTGCGGCCCGGGCACCACCAGAGCCAGGTCCGCGTCATGGGCGAAGGCTCCGCCCAGCACGGTCGAAGCGTCGTCGTCGGCCGGTGCCGGTGCGAGCCGGCCCGGCACCTGGACCTCGCACTCCAGCGGCGTGGTCCCCACCGGTATGGCGGCCACGACCGAGTATGGATGGTCCGCACGGGAACCGAGCAGGCGCACCGTGCGTTCCACCCCCGGAGCCTCACCGACCACCAGTACCCGCCGGACCGCCCGCTGCTGCCGCCCCGGCCAGGGCACCCGCCGCACCCCCCACATCGCCACGCCCACGAGCAGACCGGGCAGCAGTGCCACGACCGCCGTCGCAGGATCGGCCGAATCGCCGGTCATGGTCCGCAGCACGACGAGTACGCCGATGAGCAGCAGCCAGTCGCCGGTCGTGCTCAGTACCCCCGGCGGATCGCCCGGAGGCCGGTCCGCGTACCTGCCGCGCGCGGCCCGCACACCGGACCACGCAAGCGCGGCCACTGCCGCGGCGACCGCGGCCCGTGACTGCCCGCCGGTCTGTAGGACGAGCCATGCCGGAATCCCCAGGCCGAGAAGCTCGGCCCCGATGACGACCGGCAGAAGCCGGCCCGTCCTTCTCTTCGTCGCGGCCGGTCCTGAACGTTCGCGCTGTACGGTCGGTGTCTTCCACAGATCATCAAGTACCTTGCTGCGAGGCCGATTTGAAGCAGTTCGTGGACGAGGTGCCCCCGCCAGTCCCACAGGTCCTGATCTGTTCGAATCGGGTAGCTCGACATGCCCCATGAACCCCCCAGTCACAGTTGCATCGCCACAAACGGGACGCATCCGCCGATCCCGTGGACTGACGGATGCGCCCTCGCTCGGTGCACGATATCCACACACGTGCCATTTCGCTGGAGTTCCAGTGAAGTTCAGACATGCGCACTGACTTGGAACTCATCCCGTTCCGTGCTGGATCTCTTGGTCTGTGCGTGACTGTTCGCATTTGGAAGGTGCCGGAATCGGATGGTGTGCGGACATGTACGTCACCAGTTGCATGATCTCGCCAAAAGGGTCTGTTCCGGGAGGACGCACCGTCGAGATCGCGACACCCGGCCATGGGTGAAAGCGGGGACGTGCGGTGACTTCCGCGGAGAAGAACTGGGCCGAAAACATCACGTTCGGGGCGCAGCGGCTGAGCGTGCCCCGCTCCGAGGCCGAGCCGTGGGAGACGGTGTCCACCTCGGGGGAGCGAGGGCAGAGGCTGTTGAGGTCGTCCTCGGACCGGGGCGGCCGGGCGGCCGCCGCTCTTCCCGGCGCCGGATGCTCCACCACATCGGCCATCCCGACGAGCCGGAACGCGCGAACGGGCCCGGTCGGGTGGATCCTGGTCTCAGGATCGCGTCGTGGCGGCGGACCGAGGCCGGGCGCGGTCGCAGGAGGTGCGCGATGACTCGCACGCTGGAGTGGCAGGTCCGCGTCGGTCTGTCCGAGGAGGACGGTACGACCAGGGCCGAGGCGGTGCTGGACACCGGCTCCGAAAAGCTCATCGGGCACGGGGTCGCCCGCTGCAACCCGCAGGACGTGGACATCCCCGTCATCGGTGACGAACTGGCGGCGAGCCGCGCCATGAAGGACGTCGCTGCGCAGTTGATGAAGGCCGCCGACCAGGAACTGGAAACGGTCGGAGCCGGCCCCGCGAGCGGGCCCGTCGCGCCGCCGTACGCATGGTCCGACACCACGGCCTGAGCCCTGGGGGACGGCACCTTCGCGGACACGGCCCGGGGGAGACGGCTGATGCGTGAGATCCTTCCGGCGCTCAGCCGCTGGTACGCCGCAGGGGAGCCGTTCGGGCTCGCCACCGTCGTCGCGGTCAGCCGCAGCGCGCCGCGCGGCCCCGGCGCGGCGATGGCCGTGGGCCCGGGCGACGAGGTCGTGGGCAGCGTCTCCGGCGGCTGCGTCGAGGGCGCGGCCTTCGAACTGGCCAAGGAGGTCGTGGAAACGGGCCGGGCCCAGCTCCAGAACTTCGGCTACAGCGACGAGGACGCCTTCGCTGTCGGCCTCACCTGCGGCGGCGAGATCACACTCCTCGTACGCCCCGTGACAGCCGGGTACGACACCAGCTTCGGCGAGGTCGCTGCGTCCGTCGCCGGGCACCGACCGGTCGTGGTCGCCACCGTGACCGACGGACCCGCCCCGCGCGGCGCCGCCCTCGCCGTCTGGCCGGACACCGTATCCGGATCGCTGGGGGCGATCGGCCTCGACGCCGCCGTCACCGACGACGCACGAGGAGAACTCGCCCAGGGCGCAACCGGCTTGCGGCACTACGGCCCCAACGGCGAGCGGCGTGAGGACGACGTCACGGTGTTCCTCCAGTCGTTCGCGCCGCCGCCCCGGATGCTGGTCTTCGGCGCGATCGACTTCGCCGCGGCGGTGGCGAGGATCGGTGCGTTCCTCGGCTACCGGGTCACCGTCTGCGACGCCCGTCCCGCCTTCGCGGACCCCCGCCGGTTCCCGGAGGGCGCGGAGGTGGTCGTCGACTGGCCGCACCGGTATCTGCGCAGCACGGAGATCGACGGGCGGACCGTGATGTGCGTACTCACCCACGACCCGAAGTTCGACGTGCCGCTGCTGGAGGTGGCCTTGCGTACCCCGGCCGCCTACATCGGCGTGATGGGCAGCCGCCGGACCCACGAGGACCGCATGGCCCGGCTCCGCGAGGCCGGGTTCGGCGAAGTGGAACTGGCGCGACTGCGCTCGCCCATCGGCCTCGACCTCGGCGCGCGCACCCCCGAGGAAGTGGCCGTGTCGATCGCGGCGGAGATCGTCGCACTGCGCTGGGGCGGCACCGGCAGCCCGCTCGCGGACACGGCCGGGGCGATCCACCCGCCACGGCTGAAATCCGTATGACTCCGTGATCCATGCCCGCCGTTGCCGTTGCCGCTTCGGCGACCCGGCCCGTGACCGCAGAGATCCGCGGGCACACCCTCGGCGTCCTCGACCTTCCCGGCTCCGTGGCCACGGCACCGGAAGCGTTGCGCGACGACGGGCGGGCAGGGCCTTTTCGGGCCGCTGCCCGCCCGTCGTGGGTGACGGTCTCAGGCGGCCCCGCCGAAGTGCCGCTCCACGATCGTCGCGGCATCGGTGCCACGCGGCAGAATGCCGTACTGGTGGCCACGGGCCTCGCCGAGCCTGGCGGCGACGAACGCCTCGGCGCTCGCCGTGGGAGCGTGACGGAGCATCAGCGAGGACTGGAGGGCCAGCGCCATGCCCTCGACCGTCGCCCGGGCGCGGGTCTGCGCGGCGAGTGGGTCGCCCAGGTCCTCGGCCAGATCCTGTCGCACCCGGCGGATGTGCGCGTCCAGTACGGAACTGGCACCGGCGGTGGTCTCCAGCTCGGCCCAGAAGGCGTCCAGTGACTGCGGGGTCCTGGCGATGCCCCGCAGCACATCGAGCGCGATGACGTTCCCGGAGCCCTCCCACACCGCCATCACCGGCTGCTCGCGGTAGCGCCGGGCCAGTGGCCAGTCCTCGGTGTAGCCGTTGCCGCCCAGGCATTCCAGCGCCTCGTAGGCGTGGTGCGGGCCGCGCTTGCAGATCCAGTACTTGGGCACCGCGGTGGCCAGCCGCCGGAACATCGCCTCGGACTCGCCGCTGCCGGCCTCGTACGCGTGGGCCAGACGCAGCGAGGTCCAGGTGGCGGCCTCCGTCTCCAGTGCCAGATCGGCGAGAACCGCCGTCATGGCCGGCTGGTCGACCAACCGGGCCCCGAAGGCGCTGCGGTGGTGCGCGTGCCAGATCGCCTCGGACACCGACTGGCGCATGCCGGCGGTGGTGCCGAGCACACAGTCGAGCCGGGTGTGGTTGACCATCTCGATGATGGTGGGGACGCCGCGGCCGGGCTCGCCGACCCGTACCGCCCAAGTGCCGTCGAACTCCACCTCGGAGGAGGCGTTCGACTTGTTGCCGAGCTTGTTCTTCAGTCGCTGGATACGGACGGTGTTACGGGTGCCGTCGGCCAGTACACGCGGTACGAGAAAGCAGGTGAGCCCGGCCTCGGCCTGGGCCAGGACCAGGAAGGCGTCCGACTGCGGGGCAGAGAAGAACCACTTGTGGCCGGTCAGCAGATGGGCCCGTCCCTCGGCGTCGGAGGCCAGCGGGACGGCCCGCGTGGTGTTGGCGCGTACGTCGGAGCCGCCCTGCTTCTCCGTCATCCCCATACCGAAGGTCAGCCCGGACTTGCTGCCCGGGGCGATCAGCCGGGGGTCGTACGAACGGCTGAGCAGGCCGGGCAGCCAGTCCCGTCCCACGTCCGGGTCGCGCTGCAGGACCGGGACCACGGCATGCGACATGGACATCGGGCAGGCGTGGCCGGGTTCGATCTGGGCGAACAGCATGAACGAAGCCGCTCGTGCCACCGCGGCTCCGGGCTTCGGGTCGGCCCAGCCCGCGGTGTGCGTGCCATGACTCACCGCCGCGCCGATGACCTCGTGGTACGCGGGGTGGAAGTCGATCTCGTCGACGCGGTTGCCGTAGCGGTCATGGGTGCGCAGTACGGGCAGGGACGTGTGGGCGAGCTCCGTACTGGTCTGGAACGGCTCCGAACCGATCAGGGCGCCGATGTCGTGCAGCTCCGGCTCGTGCCAGGCCGCGCCGAACGTCCGGACGGCCTGTGCGAGCGGCAGATTGGTGCCGTACTCGTCGAGGCCGGTCCGGGGCGGCGCCTGGTTGGTGACCTCATGGGTGGGGTGCGGCGCCGGGGCCTCGGGCCGAAGGCCGGTCCGGTGCGGGGTGAC
This sequence comes from Streptomyces sp. NPDC002785, assembly GCF_040295565.1. Classification (NCBI taxonomy): domain Bacteria; kingdom Bacillati; phylum Actinomycetota; class Actinomycetes; order Kitasatosporales; family Streptomycetaceae; genus Streptomyces; species Streptomyces sp. NPDC002785. The sequence continues at coordinate 48,092 of NZ_JBEOVN010000008.1, forward strand.
GGTCATCGCGTGTTCCTGTCCTGGTCGATGGGCGGGCGGCGGGGGAGTGGCTACGGCGGTGTGCGGCTCGCGATCAGGTGCCGTCGGCCCCGACGGCTTCGAGGTACGGCGTGGCGATGCCCTCGACGACCGGTCCCGGGCCGGTCCGCTCGTCCACCGGCGACAACGAGCCGAGTCGTTCCGTCCGGGCGGCGGGCCGGTGGCTCACGATGTTCTGAACCTCTATTCATATCTTTCTCCGTCACTCAACCACTGTTGCTCTCGCGGTGCAATGGCCCGGCCGCGATGGCCGTGGCCACGACGGCCACGACGGCCACGACGACCGTGGGGGCCGTAGCCACCACGACGGTCGCGACTGACCGACCGGCGACCGCTCCTGTCCCCGGAACGGCCGCCACCACCCTGATCGCGGCGCCCAGCGGCCAACCCGGCCGCGAGGCGCCGTACTTGTCAGCGATCGTCGGACCGCCGTGCGGGGCGCTCCGCGGACGTCTTTGACCGACGTGTAGTAGACGGCGACGAAATTCATCGGGCCGCCGCGAGAGAGGCGGCCGTGCGCAGCGGGTGCCGCACGCCGACGTCAGGACTCATCTGCCACGGACGGGATCTCCTGCTCGGTCCACAGGGCCTTGCCGTCGTCGCTGTACCGGGTGCCCCAGTGGGTGGCGAGCTGGGAGACGATGAACAGTCCGCGTCCGCCCTCGTCGACGGTGCGCGCATGGCGCAGATGGGGTGACACCCGACTGCTGTCGTGCACCTCGCAGGTGAGCGAGCGGTCCAGGATCAGCCGCAGTTGCAGCGGAGGGGTGCCGTAACGGACGGCGTTGGTGATCAGTTCGCTCACGATGAGTTCGGTCGCCTCGGCCGTCTCCTCGTCGAGGTTCCAGCCGTCGAGCCGGTCGCGCACCAGCGTGCGGGCGATGGCGGGTGTGGTCCGGGCGTGGGCCAGGTCCCAGGTCGCGGCCCGTTCGGCCGGGACGACGCCGGTACGGGCGAGGAGAAGGGCGGCGCCCTCGGGACAGGCGTCGGCCGGAAGGTTGTAGACCACGTCGTCGCACAGGTCCTGCAGACTCCGGCCAGGCTGCGCGAGCGTTTCCCGTACCCGGCTCGCGGCCCCGTGGTCGGTCAGGAGGGTGCCCGTGAAGAACGCCAGAACGCTGCCTTCGTCGAGCTCGAAGGCGGCGGTGGCGAACGGCGAACTGTCGGCGGAGAAGAGCGGGGGCCCTTCGGGTACGTCCAGGGTGGTTGTGGTGCCGTCGGGCGTGACGAGGACCGGCGCCGGGTGCCCCGCCCGTGCGATGGTGCAGGTACGGGAGAACGGGTCGTAGACCGCGTACAGGCAGGTCGCCCAGGGCGATTGCCTGTGCAGCCGGTCACCGGGCGGCAGCGTTGCCCGCTCGACGGCCAGGTGGCCGGCGATGTCGGACAGCCGGGCCAGCACTTCGTCGGGCTCCAGGTCGAGACCGGCCAGCGCTTGGATGACGGTGCGCAACTGCCCCATGGTGATGGCTGTCTGGAGGCCGGGTCCGTCGACATTGCCGGTGATCAGGGCGGTGCGCGCGCCGGAGAGGCTGATGGTGTCGAACCAGCTGCCGCTGTTGCGCCCCGGCAGCAGGACGTGCGCCGTCTCCACGGCGATCCGGTCACCGTTGCGCTGGGGGAGGAGCCGACGCTGGACCGTCGACGCGATCACATGGTCGCGCTCGTAGCGCCGTGCGTTGTCGACGCTCAGTGCGACGTGAGCGGCTGCGGTCAGAGCGAGCGGAACATCGTTCTCCCCATAGGGCTCCGTCCCCCGGCACCGGTAGAGACTCACAAGGCCGAGGACCGTGCCGTGCAGCTTCAGCGGGACCACGATCAAGGAGTGGGCCCGGGTCGCTTCGATCACCCGGGCGCTGTCGGGGTCCGCGTCGAGCCACGGTGTCCGGGGACCGATCTGGACGAGACGGGGCCGGAGATCCGACGCGGCCAGAGCGTAGGGAGTGCGGACGGGCAGCCTGCGCATCTCTCCGACCAGGCCGCCCCGACTGTCCCCGCCGAGGCCTCGGACCGCCGCGCGGCGCAGCGGGACATCGCGCCCCAGGGGGCCGATCGGTGGATCCGAACCGCGCAGGACCTCATCCACCACCTCGACCACGGCGAAGTCGGCGAACACCGGAACGACGGCCTCGACGAGCCCCTCGCAGGTGGCCGCCACATCGAGTGATCTGCCCACCTGCGTGCGTACCGCGGCGAGACACGCCGTCCGGGTGCGCGCCTTCTCCTGCTCGTTGATATCGACGACCGTGGCCAGCAGTCCGAGGATGCGACTGTGCGTGTCGTTCAGACGGTAGATGGACACCCTGAAGCTGCGATTGGGGCCGGGGGCGTCCAGGAGCCGGCCGCGCATCACACAGCCGCGCAAGGCCACGCCGGTGTCCAGCACTCTGCGCAGCATCCGCTCCGCTTTTTCCGGTTGCTCGACGTGGTACGCGTCGGTGAAGTGCCGCCCCACAAGGCTCTCGGCGGGGACGACGCCGGAAAGGGGGTTCGCCCGCACCACCCGCAGCTGCGTGTCCAGAACGTGCAGGCCCACCGCGGACTGGGCGAACAGTGTGTGGAGTACCGCCGCCCCCATATCGTCGACCGGAGTCGACGCGGGGTCCGGTACACCGGCGTCCGACACGGATTCACCCCCATCAGGCTCCGTCCACCTCGCGAATCGGTGGGTAGGGACAAGCGTCGACGCACCCTGCGCGCTTCGCCACCGCTCAGCGGCAGACGGATTAACCGCCGCCGCGATCACGGAAGAACGACGGTTCTTCCGACGGCTGGTCCCGGGTCATCTGTTCCGGGCGGACGATCTGTGCCGGTTCTCCGTCGTCCTCTTCCGGCGCTCGGGGGCCGGCCAACTGCTCGGGCGCGACGACCTGCGTCGGATCCGCTTCGACCGCCTCCGCCGGGCCGTCCGCCGGAGCCCCGCTCGGCCGGCCCGGTCCGGCCGAGGCCGCGTAGGTGCTCAGCCGTGTTCCGTCGCAGTACACCCAGCGCTCGTGCTCCGCGTCGTACAGCCACACCGACTCGCCGTCCACCACCATCCCCACCCGCAGCCCCTGCGTACGGCGGCGGAAGGTCTCCCCGTCGATATGCTCGTCGGCCAGTTCCTCCGCCGCGCGCCGGTACTGGGCCAGCGACTCCTGGACCCGGGCCAGCAAGGGGCGGGGGTCCGCCGTACCGGCGAGCGACTGCCCGGCCAACGGTGGCCCGTGCGGTACGGAGACGAGCAGGCGGCCGTCGACCCAGGCCGACCAGCCGTTGGCGCACAGGACCTGCCCCCAGTCCCCGCGCCGGTCGATGAGCTGTACCGGGAGCAGCGGGTCGAGTGGTTCAGTGGGGCGGGACACGTCCGGCCCCTCCCAGGCGGGCAGCCCGTCCTGGGGGACGACGTGTGTCGGGCGGAACTCCGGAGTCACCATGGGTGCCTGCCTCCACCACAAAACCCGTGCATCGCCGATGACGATGGCGTTCGAGGGGCCGCGCCCGACGTGGTAATCCGGCTCGGACTCATCACTGTGGGGCCTGGGTCGGTTTCGAGAATGCGTTCGGGCACAGTCGGCGTGGCAGGCCGTCCTCCCATGGCCAAATTCTAGCGATACACGCTGTTACGTGCCCGGCGTGTCGCGCTGAACGGCCTCCGCCCAGCCGGTCCGCAGCCACTGCTCACGGACGCCAAGGGTGCGACCCGCTTCAGCCCGGGTTCACCCGACAGCTCCGGAATCAAGAAATTCTCTTGGCGGTGGTCCCGCGATCCGGGCCTCGGACCGTTGCCGCCCCGCACGAAGCGGAACGTCGCGTCATGTCCCGCCCCAGGCCCGAATGCATCGTGCGCTGAGCCCGCCGAACGGCCGGGGCCGCCCGAGGGCGTGTTTCGAAAGTCCCGTCCGGCCGGGGGCGTCCGGCACTTCCCCAAGCTCTCGGCTTTCGCTCGAGCAGGGGAGACCCCATCTCGCTGCGTTGTCGGTCGTCGGCGCAGCCCGCTGCGCTCTCCTCCCTCCGCCTTGCGATCGCACGCACCGGACGCCCCCGGCCCCGCCCTGCGGGCGGACGACGCTGCTTTCGACACACGCCCGAGGCGGCTCCGGCCGAACTCAGGCGCCCAGCGCCGCGGAGACCACGGCCTTGGCCTCCTCCTGCACCCGGCCGAGATGGTCGGCGCCCAGGAAGGACTCGGCGTAGATCTTGTACACGTCCTCGGTGCCCGATGGACGGGCGGCGAACCAGGCGTTCTCGGTGGTCACCTTGATGCCGCCGATCGGTGCGCCGTTGCCGGGCGCTTCCGTCAGCACGGCCGTGACCGGTTCACCGGCCAGGGTGTCGGCGGTGACCTGATCGGGGGAGAGCCGTGCGAGAACGGCCTTCTGCTCGCGGTCGGCGGGAGCGTCGATCCGGGCGTACGCCGGCTCGCCGAACCGGGCGGTGAGCGCCGCATAGTGCTCCGACGGGGACTTGCCCGTCACCGCGAGGATCTCGGAGGCGAGCAGCGCCAGGATGATGCCGTCCTTGTCGGTCGTCCACACCGATCCGTCACGGCGCAGGAAGGACGCCCCGGCCGACTCCTCACCGCCGAACCCGAGCGATCCGTCGGCCAGCCCGTCCACGAACCACTTGAAGCCGACCGGCACTTCGACCAGCTCGCGGCCGAGGTCGGCGGCGACCCGGTCGATCATTCCCGAGGAGACCAGCGTCTTGCCGATGCCTGCTGCGGCCGGCCACTGCTCGCGGTGGGCATACAGGTAGTTGATGGCGACGGCGAGGTAGTGGTTCGGGTTCATCAGCCCGGTGTCGGGTGTGACGATGCCGTGCCGGTCGGCGTCGGCGTCGTTCCCGGTCGCGATCTGAAAACGGTCGCGCTGCCCGATCAACGAGGCCATCGCGTACGGCGAGGAACAGTCCATCCGGATCCTGCCGTCCCAGTCGAGCGTCATGAACCGCCAGGTGGGGTCGGTCAGGGGATTGACCACGGTCAGATCGAGCCGGTGCTGTTCGGCGATACGGCCCCAGTACGCGACGGACGCACCGCCCAACGGGTCGGCACCGATGCGTACTTCGGCCGAGCGGATCGCGTCCAGGTCGAGCACGGACGGCAGGTCCGCGACGTAGCTGCCGAGGAAGTCGTACGTCCCGGTGGTCGACGCCGCCCGTGCGCGGACGTAGGGCAGCCGTCGTACGTCCTTCATTCCGGCCGCGATGATCTCGTTGGCCCGCTCCTGGATCCAGCCGGTGGCCTCGGAGCCGGCCGGGCCGCCGTTCGGCGGGTTGTACTTGAACCCGCCGTCACCGGGCGGGTTGTGGGACGGAGTGACCACGACGCCGTCGGCGAGCTGCGAGGTCCGGCCGCGGTTGTGGGTGAGGATGGCGTGCGACACCGCCGGGGTCGGGGTGTAGCCGTCGGCCGGATCGATGAGCACGGTCACGTCATTGGCGGCGAACACCTCGATGGCGGTGATCCGGGCCGGTTCCGACAGCGCATGGGTGTCGGCACCGAGAAAGAGCGGCCCGTTCGTGCCCTGACGCGCCCGGTACTCGCTGATGGCCTGGCTGGTGGCCGCGATGTGGTCCTCGTTGAACGCGGTGGCCGTGGACGAACCCCGATGGCCGGAGGTACCGAACGCCACCCGCTGGCCGGGCTCGGCCGGATCCGGGTGCAGCGTGTAATACGCGGTCACCAGCCGGGCCACATCGGTGAGATCCTCCGGCCGGGCCGGCTGTCCAGCTCGTTCGTGCGGCATCTGCCCACTCCTCCGTATCGGTCGGTACGTGCGATCTTCCCCTCCGTCATTTTCGCGGGTGGCCTGCGCCGGTCCGTCACTGCCCCGCCGTGGACACACACCGGGGCGGAGCGGAGAGCCGGCCCGGATGAACAGGCCAAATCCTGTGGAGACGTGGCTCGGCCCCGACATATGTTCGTCCACGACGACGAGCAGCCCACCGCAGAGTCCGAGAAGTGGCGGGTTCCGACCGAAGGGGAAGGGACAAGATGGCACCGAACGAGTCCGCAGCGGCCGACCGCATCCTGCTGCGCGAGGCCGCCGCCGAGGACGCGGAGCCGCTCACCAGGCTCTTCCTCGCCTCCCGCGCCACAGCCATGCCGTACCTGCCGAAGGTGCACAGCGACGAGGACACGCTGGCCTGGATGACCCATGTCGTCCTGCCCGGAACAACGGTGTGGATCGCCGAGACCGGGACCGGGGAGCTGCTGGGGTTCGCCTCCCTCGACGGAACGGAGCTGGAACACCTGTATCTGCGACCCGATGTACGGCGTCGGGGCATCGGCTCGCTGCTCCTGGCCAAGGCGCGCGAGATCGCCCCCGACGAGCTCACTCTGTACGTCTTCCAGCGCAACACCGACGCCCGGGCCTTCTACGCGCGGTACGGCTTCACCGCGGTCGAGTTCGACGACGGCAGCCGCAACGAGGAGAAGGAACCGGACGTCAGATACCGGTGGACCGCGAACGGCTGATGGCCTGCCTGAGTCCGGGTTCGCCGAACCGGCTCCTGTACACCCGCGGCCTCTGATCCCGGCCGGCTGACAGCGCACGACGAGCGGGGCCCGCAGCCGCAGGGCCCGCATCTTGCCGTCGCGCCCTCTGCCACCAGCGGCCCACTGGACGAGGAGCGGAGGATCCCGCAGGGCACGGCGTCCTGGCGGCGGAACCGACCGCGGGGGGAGCCGGCGGGGCGACCGGTGTAGTCCGGGCGGTGGACCTCCGGCAGGTTCGCGGGGGGACGGAGGCTGCGGCACAGTGGGCATATGGACGATCTGAATGCCCTCGCCGACGAGCATCTGGCCGCGGCCCGCACCTCAGCACACGGCCGCAGCGCCCACCGCCTGCTGCATGAGGAACCCCTGCGCCAGACCGTCATCGCCCTCACCTCCGGCTCCGCCCTCGATGAGCACAATGCACCCGCCGCGGCCTCTCTCCAGGTGCTCCGCGGCAGGGTGCGCCTCACGGCGCCCTCCGGCGATGTGGAGCTGAGCGCCGGAGGACTCCACCCGATCCCGCAGGAGCGGCATGGGCTGCTGGCGCTGGAGGACGCCGTGGTGCTGCTGACGACCGTCAACGAGTGACGGCGACGGATTCGGAACGTGCGTCGGAGGGTATCCGGACGCGCTCCAGAACCCACAGCACAAGGCTTCCGGCGGCCAGCGAACCGCCCAGGAGGCAGATGCCGCTCCAGCCCGCCCGCGCCCAGACCACCGAAGCGAGCGCGGCTCCGGCTGCCCCGCCCATGAAGAAGAGCGTCATGAATCCGGAGTTGATCCGGTTGCGGGCCTCCGGGCGGAGCGTGTAGATCACGTTCTGACTGCTGTTGAGCCCCGCCTGCTGGGCGATGTTCAGCGAGATCACCCCGACCGCCAGCCACAGCAGGGAGGACTCGCCGGCCAGCAGTGGCAGCCAGGAGAGCGTGAGGAGCGCGGCCGCCGTTCCCGAGACCGCCTGCACCCGGCCCCGGTCGCTCAACCGGGCCGCGAAGTTCATGCCCACCACACCGATGACGCCCACCAGACCGAAGAGCCCGATGGCGGCGGCGCCCCAGCGGAAGGGGGGCCGGGTCAGCAGAAACGTCAGCGCGGTCAGCTGCACGCTGTACGAAGCCATGGAGAACGCGCCGATGGCTGCCCGACGGCGGAGCAGCGGTTCCAGCCGAAGCAGGGACAGGGTGGAGCGCAGAAGTCCGGTGTACGACATCGGGGCCGCGTCGCGCGGCCGGGGCAGCCGGGGGAGCCGGTTGTGCAGAAGTATCGCCATGGCGGCCATGAGCAGCGCGTTCACCCAGTACGCGGTCCGCCAGCCGCCGAGCTCGGACAGTGCGCCGGAGGCCAGCCGCCCGAACAGGCCGCCGAGCAGTACGCCGGACATGACGACGCCGACGATCCTGCCGCGTTCGGCCGGAGCCGCGAGGGTCGCCGCGAACGGCACCACGACCTGAGCCCCGACGGAGGTCAGCGCGGTGAGCAGGGTCCCGGCGATCAACAGGGGGCCTGTGGGGGCCGCGGCCGTCACCAGGAGAAAGAAGGCGGTCAGCGCGAACAGGCTCACGGCGAGCCTTCGGCGATCCATGATGTCCCCGAGGGGAACGAGCAGGATCAGGCCCAGCGCGTACCCGGCCTGGGCAGCGGTCACGATCAGCCCCGCCGCGGTGACACCGATGTGCAGATTCACCTCGATGATGTCGAGCAGCGGCTGCGCGAAGTAGTTACCGGCAGCCGAGAGTCCGGCCGCGAGGGCCATCAGCAGGACCAGGCCGCGCCCGAGCACGGGCGAATCGGGGAGAGCGCGCGGGACGGCCCGGCTACGGGTCCCGGGTGTGGAATGAGCCATGTCCCTCAGCGTCGCGGATCCAACATTCATGAGTCCAACACATGTTTTTCATTCCATCGATCGTGGTTCACGATGGATGGATGGAACTTCAGCAGATGCGGTACGTCGTCGCGGTGGCGGAACTGGGGAGCTTCACCCGCGCCGCGAAGAGGTGTCTGGTCGTCCAGTCCGCGCTGAGTCATCAGATTGCGCGGCTGGAGAAGGAGCTGGGGGCCCGGCTCTTCGAACGAACCAGCCGTCAGGTACGGCTCACCGCGGCGGGAGCGGTGTTCCTGCCGGAGGCCAGGCAGGCGCTGGACGCGGCGGAGCGGGCCCGAGCCGAAGTGGCCGCAACGGCGGGGGAGGTCCGCGGCCGCCTCGCGGTCGGAGCCATCCCGACCGTTGCCGCGGTCGACATCCCGGCCGCGCTGCGGGCGTTCCACCTCCGCTACCCGAAGGTGCATATCGTCCTGCGGGACGGGGCGAGCAAGGACCTGGTCCAGGAAGTGCGTGACGGCGCGCTCGATGTGGCGTTCCTGGGCGTGCTGCCGAGCTACCGGCCGAAGGGCGTGAGCGATCACGAACTCGCCACGGGCGAGCTGGTCGCCGTCGTGGCACCGACCCACTCCCTGGCCGGACAGGCAGAGGTGGGTCTGGAACGGCTCTCGAAAGAGATGTTCGTCGACTACCCCGACGGCACCGCGGCCCGGGCACAGTCGGAGGAGGCGTTCGCGGCGGTGGGGCTCACCCGCGAGGTGGCGTTCGAGGTCAGCGGTACCGACTTCATCGTCCGGCTGGTCCGCAGCGGGCTCGGCATCGCCATGCTTCCGGCCGCCTTCGCGGCGGAACTGACCGGCTTGCACGTGCTACCCGTCCGCGACGCGCCCGCCCGCACGGAGCGGCTGGTCTGGAGCCGCTTCCGCCCCACCCCGGCCGCTGCGGCGTTCCTGACCGGACTCGGTGTCGACGCCGGCTGAACACGGCTGAACATTCCCCATCCAGCCGGCCGGGGCGGGCGGCAACCGGCAACCGGCCACCGGTCGAGCGCGGTGGTGAACGCCTCCTGGACCGCTTCCCGCGGCGCGGAGCGTCGCAGCAGCACTCCGGAACGCTCGGGTCTTGGCCACGGCGCTTCTGGTTTTTCGATGCAGGCCTTGACCACTTGGAGTGGTGCGCCGCCGCGGGTTCCGGCGAAGTAGGAGCCGGACCAGAAGCGGCTGTGCAGGGTGGCCCGGTTCACGCGGCCGGTGAACTCGGCGCGCAGGTAGCGCGAGGAGACGCCCTTGAAGCTGTTCATCAGGTTCGGCAGGGCGACTTTCGGCGGATGGTGCACCCCGACGGGGCCTCGACCGGGGCGGGATCCGTGCCGGGGTGTCGGCCCCGGCCACGCGCGGGCGTCTTCACGTCATCTGTACCGGACAGGTCGGTCACCGAAGGGGATGTCACGAGGGTTGGCTGGGCAGGTACTGGTGTGCGGCCCGGAAACGGGGCGAAGCGGCCGGTGCCGAGGGGCGTGACGTGAGGGAGCAGACCGTGTGGCAGTTCTCCGACGATCGTGGGCAGTTGTCGACAGCCGGTCGGCGCCCGACGCGGGTGCTCGCCTATGTCCAGGCCGGAGCGACCCTGTGGGACCACGGGATACGCCCGAGCGCAATATTCGGCTCCGATCACGACGACCAAGCCGTGCCGGACGCGGCGAAGACCGGATCGCTGTCGCTGACCGAGGTCGGCTATCTCGGCGCGGGCAGCACCCTGGACGTGGACACCCTGCTGAGCGGTGAGCCGGACCTCGTCGTGGCTGTCAGCTACGGCGGCGGTCATGTCTACGGGCTCGCCCCGGAGACCGCCAAGCATCTGGAGGAGCACGTCCCGGTCGTCGTCATCGACGTGGGCCAGGCGCGTACGCTCGCGGAGATCGGTGACCGGTTCGCGCAGCTGGCACGCTCACTCGGCGCCGAGGAACCCGCGACGGCGACACAGCACCTGGAAGCCGCCCGGGACCGGCTGCGCACGCTTGCCGCCGGACCGGCCCGGTCCAGGGTGGTCGCCCTTTCCCCGGCCGGCCAGGACCGGACGCACCTCGCCCGCCCCCGCATGTGGCCCGAGCTGCGTGTGCTGGCCGAGCTCGGCGTCAACCTCGTGGAACCGGCCGAGGGGCCCGGCGCGAACTGGTCCACGGTCGGCTGGGCGGATGCCGCGGCGCTGCGCCCCGCCATCGTGCTCGCCGACATCCGGGCCAACGCCACGCCCCTTGACGAACTCCGGACGAACGAGAAGTGTTCGGCGATCGAGCGTATCGCCCAGGTGCTGCCCTGGAATCCGGAGCCGGTCTGCAGCTCACAGGCCCATGCGGGGTTTCTGACACTCGTGGCCGACGCGCTGGAGGCCATCGCCCGCCGACTTTGACGTACGCGGCCACAGGGCGTGGCTGCCCCCGCCTGCGGCACGGGCCGCGTGTTCCGATGCTCCGTACGGACGCTTCCGATCGCGCCGGCCGCCCCGGTTCGCGAGGCCGGCCACCTTGCTGCTACCCACCGGGGTGGCCCTTTCGCTGCGGATCCGGGCCCGGGGCGGGCGGATCGAGGTGTTCATCGCGGCCGACCAGACATCGATGTGACCGACACCCGCTATGCATGCGGCAGGATCGGGCTCAATGTGTTCGGAGGCCGCACCGCCTACCAGGACATTGTCGTCACCGCACTCCAGGAGACCCCCCCTCATGCTCGACAGACTCGACCTGCTGGTCATCGGCGAATGCGTCGCCGACATCGTCCGGCTGCCGGGTGCGGCCGACCAGGTCCACCCGGGCGGCAGCCCGGCCAACGTCGCGTACGGTCTGGCCCGGCTCGGGCACGCCGCCACTCTCCTCAGTCAGCTCGGCCCGGACGACAACGGGCGGCTGATCAGGGGCCATCTGGCCGGCGCCGGGGCAGAGGTCCGCACGGACGGTGCCACGGCGCCCACCCCGTCCGCCGCCGTGACCCTGGACGGCGGCGGCCAGGCCGCGTACACCTTCGAGATCACCTGGACGCTCGCCCCGGTCTCCCTGGACCGGCCGCCCCACCATGTCCACACCGGATCCATCGCGACGGTGATGGAACCCGGAGCGGCCACCGTCCTCGCCGCCGTCGAGTCGCTGCGGACGTCCGCGACCGTCAGCTACGACCCCAATGTGCGGCCCGAGCTGATGGGGGACCACGACGCGGCTGTACGCAAGGTCGAGCGCTGCGTCGCGCTCAGCGATGTGGTCAAGGCCAGCGACGAGGACCTGCAGTGGCTGTATCCGGGCCAGGAGCCTGAGCAGGTCGCCGAGCGGTGGCTCACCACGGGCCCGGCCGTCGTCCTCGTCACCCGGGGAGGCGACGGTGCCCTGGCCGTCCTTCCCGACGGGCAGGTGACGGTCGACGCGCTACCCACCGACGTGGTCGACACGGTGGGGGCGGGCGACGCCTTCATGTCCGGCACCCTGCACGCCCTCGCCTCGCACGGGCTGCTCGGCGCGGACGGCCGTGAACGGCTGCGCTCGTTGGACCGGGACACCATGACCGATGTCCTGCGTCACGCCGCGGCCTGTGCCGTCGTGACCGTCGCACGGGCCGGCGCCAACCCGCCGGACGAGGCGGAGCTGAAGGCAGCACTCGCCCGGGGCTGAACACGACGGTGCCACTGCCCCCTTGCGAGGCGGTGGCACCGTCGTGTCGTCGGGGTGGGGCCGGCCGACCGGGATGGCCCGGGGGAGCGCCGAGTCGACGGTGTTGCCTGCCGGTCCTCGGCCGCCACCCGGACGCCCAGGAAGCCACGGGACTTTCAGTGCGGAACGCGGTGCCGTGAACCGGTAGCAGCCGTCGTGGGCCCGGTGCACCGACACCGGCTGCCGGGTGACACCGCATTGCGGGATCACTCAGGCCCGTCCCCTGCGCAGACTGTCGACCGTGCCCGAGGAATCGCTCATGACCCGGGTGCCGCCAGATGCGGCGTGCTGTCGTCGTCGAGGAACTCGATGACGGCGAGGGCGAACAGCGCGCACAGCGCGATCCACACGGTGACCAGGCCCGTCGGCCGGTCCCACGCCACCAGGACCGCGGCGGCCACCACGACCACCGTCCAGTTCAGCCAGCGCCTGGCGCGGTGCACCCACCTGCCGACCGGGCCGCCGGTGACACCGGCCGCGTCCCGCACGGCACCGATGCCGCCGCTCCACATCGCTTTGAGTCGGGTGGCGGCGCGGCCGTCACCGGTGAGCCAGGCGGCGAGGGCCACCACAATGCCGAGCGTGACCACCAGGCGGACCAGGGCGCGCACGTAACCGAACAGGGCGTCGAACACGGAACCGGCCGCCGGCTGCGACACCTCGGACGGGAGACTGTCGAGATAGAAGGCACGGCCCAGCCACACGGCCGGCCCGAGCACCACGGCACCCGCCGCGACCGCGAGCGCCGTCGTGACCAATGCGCGACGGCGGCGCACCGCGAGAAGCACCCCGCCCGCGGCAAGCACCAGAGTGACCAGCGGCAGCCAGAAACCGATGATCTGGAGGGCCCGGAACCACTTCTTGGCCTTGCCGACCGAGTCGGAGGTCAGCACCGTGAAGTCGGTGTGGATTTCCGGGATCTTCGCGGCGATCGTCAGCCCCCGGTCGACGAGGCGTTGCTTCACTCGGTCGATCACCGGTGCCAGGTCGATGGTGACGGTGTCATGGGTGAGTTTCACCGCCCCGCCGCCGCTCCCGGACAGTGCCTTCATCGTCGCGGACTGGGCGGTCCGGTTGAGGTCGGTCCAGATCGTCTTGAAGGCGTCGCTGGTGACGAACTTCTCCACGGTCCCGTGCACGAAGTCCGAAACACCCGTGGTCAGGGGGCCGCTCAGGCTCGAGAGCGCCTTGTCGACAACCGGCCGGTCCGCGGGGGCGACATCCGCCAGCAGCGCCTTCACGTCGAGGTGCTTCATGACGGCGCCGGTGACGCGATCGGACACCGCGGACTGCACATCGGGGTCGGATGCGAGCGGCGCCATCATCGCCACATAGTTGTCCGTGTCGCCGATCTGGGTCTTCGCCCAGGTGGACACGATGCTCAGCGGCGTGAGGACGGCCGCGACGAGGATGAGCAGCGCGGCGAAGAACGAACGGGCCCGCGGCCGGTGCCGTGCCGGAGCCTGTGCCTCCAGCGCCGCCACCCTGGCGTGCAGCGCCTCCAGTTCCGTGCGCGCTTTTGGAGACTCCGACCGGCTACCGTCCGTTTCCATGTCCCAAGGGGATGCCCTGCCGGTGCACACAGCGCGGCGGACTGCTGCGGACGGGTGAACGCGTCCACCGTGCGCGCGGCGCTGCTCGGTCCACACGGCCCATCAGTGACCCGTTCGGCTCAGTGAGCGCATCCTCGCCGGGGCGACTGCCGTTCGACAACCGGTAGACATGATCGATTACGGAGGAGGGGGCGGAACATGGGGCGGGCCGACATGGGTGTTGCGGTTACGGGAGTGGGTCTGGTGACCGCTGCGGGCGCGGACGAGCACACCTTCTGGGCGGGACTGTGCGCCGGCGTGTCCGTGGCGCGGAGCTGTGACGAACTGGCCGGTCTGCCGGTCGACTTCGCCTGTCCGGTGGACGGGATCGACCTGGACGAGGCCGTCGGCGGACGCTCGGCGTGGCGGATGGCACGGTTCGTGAAGATGGCGCTGGTCGCCGCCCGCCAGGCGGTGGCGGACGCCGGGCTGTCGCCGGAGCGGTGGGAGGGCGACCGGGTGGGAGTGGTGCTCGGCGTCGGTGTGGGCGGGGTGTCCGTGCTCGTCGACAATCTGCGCAAGCTGGATGGCGGCGGACCGGAGGCGGTGTCGCCGCTCCTCGTCCCGATGATGATGCCCAACGCCGCCGCCGGGGAGGTGGCGATCGCCCTGCGGGCCCACGGCCCCAGCCTGGCACCTGCCACGGCCTGCGCCTCCGGGGCGACCGCGATCGCCGTGGCCCGTGATCTGCTGACGAGCGGCCGGTGCGATGTGGTGGTGGCAGGCGGCGCGGAGTCCGTACTGACTCCGCTGGTGGTGAGCGCCTTCGCGGGCATGGGAGCGCTCTCCCTGCGCACCGGCGATCCGGCGGGGGCATCGCGGCCGTTCGCCGCGGACCGGGACGGTTTCGTGATCGGTGAGGGTGCCGCCGTGCTCGTGCTGGAGCGGACAGTCGATGTGCACGGCCGCGGGGGGCGGCCGCGCGCCCTGCTGACCGGTGCGGGTTCCGGTACCGATGCCCACCACCCCACGGCCCCGGACCCGGAAGGAGCCGGTGCGCGCAGGGCGGTGGAGGCGGCGCTGTGCGAGGCGGGGTGGGCGGCCCATGAGGTCGACCACATCAACGCGCACGGCACATCGACCCTCCTGAACGACGCGATGGAGACCGCGCTCATCTCCGGACTCTTCCCCCACCGGCCGTCGGTGACCGCCCCGAAGGGCGTACTCGGGCATACCCTCGCAGCGGCCGGGGCGATCGAAGCGGTGGCCACCGTACTGACCCTGGAGCACGGCCTCGTCCCGCCGATCGCCAACCTGGACTCGCTGCCGGACGGGTTCGACCTCGACTGTGTGGTCAAGGAGCCCCGCCTGCAGCACGTCGAGCGGGCACTCAGCCACTCCTTCGGCTTCGGTGGACACAACGTCGCGCTCGCCTTCCAGCGCGTCGACGCGGACGGCCCGCCGAAGACGGCCCCCGGTGTCCTCGCCGTCGGCTGATCGTTCTTGTCTCATGACCGCAACGATCGACAGCCCTTCCGCAGAACGGTCCACGGACCTTCTCACCGGTGTACTCCTCGGCGACAACTTCCGGCGGGAGCACGGTTTCTGGCAGCGGATGATCAGCACGGAACCGTTCCGCCGCCCGGACCGCTGCACTCCGGACGAACGCCTGCGTCTCGCGTACGAGCGGCTGCGCATCCTCAACGACCGGCTCGACAGCGGCGCCCGGCTCGCCGCCGACCCCCGCGCCCTCGCGGCCCTGCACGAATGGCTCGGCCCGGTCGACCCGGCCCTCACCACGGTGGCGGGCATCCACTACAACCTCTTTCTCGGCAGCCTCCTCGACCACGAAGGCGACAGCCGACGCGATCTGTCGGACTTCCTCCGGCTGCGCAGCATCGGCACCTTTCTCTGTACGGAGGTGGCGCACGGCAACGACGCGACGGCCGTCGAGACCACGGCCGCCTACGACCGCGAACGCGACGGGTTTGTGCTGCACACACCTCATGCCGGCGCCCAGAAATTCATGCCCAACACCAGTCCGGCAGGAGGCCCCAAGACCGGTCTTGTGGCCGCGCGTCTGCTCGTCGACGGCAGCGATCACGGCGTCTTCCTTTTCCTCGTACCGCTCACCGATGCCGTACGGGCCCTGCCCGGCGTACGGGTCCGCAGACTTCCCGCACGTATGGGGAGCCCGGTGGACCACTGCCTGACCTCCTTCGACCAGGTCTTCGTGGGGCGCGACGCGCTGCTCGGCGGGGACCACGGACGGATCGGTGGCGACGGCGAGTTCAGCAGTGCCGTTGACAACCGCAGGCGTCGCCTCCTCGCGTCGATCGGGCGCGTCACCTCCGGCAAGATCTCCATGAGCGCCTGCGCGGTCGGCTCCGCGCGCGCAACGCTCGCCGTCGCCGTCCGCTACGGCGGCCACCGGTACATCTCCGGCCCCCGCGGATCGCGTCAGGTACCGGTGATTGCCCATCGCAGCCACCATGGCCCGCTCGCCCGGGCCATGGCCACCGTCTTCGCGATGAGCCTGCTGCACCGCAGGGCCTTGGACCGCTGGGAGGGACGGGAGGACGGCTCGGGCCGGGAGGAGGCGGAGCGGCTGGTCGCCGTGGCCAAGGGATGGATCACCTGGCAGGCCAGGGCCGTGATCGTCGAATGCCGTGAACGGTGCGGTGCCCAGGCGCTCCTGGAGAACAACGGCATGACCGAACTCATCACCGGAGTGGAAGGAGTCATCACCGCCGAGGGCGACAACCTGGCCATCCACGCCAAGGCGGCTGCGGAAATGCTCTTTGTCACCGAACCGGCCGCCTACGGCGCTCCCCCCGGCGGCGAACCCGGTGACCTCACCGACCCCCGGTTCCTCGGCAGGCTCCTGGCTGCGCTGGAGGAGATCTGGTTCGGCCGGGCCAGAAAAAGGCTGGGCCGCGCACCGCACGGTGACCCGCTGGAGCGGTGGAACGCCGCATCCGGTCCCGCCCTGCGCGGCGTCGAGGCGCACGCCCACCGGCAGGCGGCCGAGGCGTACACGGACGCGGTGGCAGGTCTGCAGGACGGGCCCGCCCGTGAGCGGCTGGTCGAGCTGCAGCGGCTGTTCGCGCTCGACCGGATCGCCCGGAACAGCGGTGATCTGCTGGCCGCAGGACATTTGACGGTTGATCAGGTCAAGGGGCTGCCGGACGCCTTGGAACAGCTGATCACCGCCGTCGCCGCTCATCTGCCCACCCTCGCCGACTCCTTCGCGCTGCCGCAGGAACTGTTCGCCGACTGGCCCATCGCGGGGGCCGATTACGTCGATGCGTACGACGATCCCGCGGCCGCCTGGCAGTCGGACGGAGACCGGACGACCGCGCCGGGGGAGCGGTGAGGGCCGTGACAGGGACGGGAACAACTGTGCGGACGCGCCGGGTACGGGAAGCGGCCGGGGCCCTCGGTGTCCGCGTTGTGCTGCTGGTCTTCTGGGGTACGGCAGCCGTTCTGGCCCGGCGGTGCACGCGGCCGGAGCAGTGCGGTGGCGAATCGGTTCGGCACAAGGCGTAACTGGAGACACGTCACCCAGTTGATTCGGCGTCGGGACGGTGTCCCCGCCGTCCCCGGCAGCCGTACAGAATGATGGAGAGGAAGCTCATGAGTGCGATTCATCCCGAGATCACCGAGGTTCTGACACGCACCTTCAAGGTGCCCGTTGCCGAGATCCGCCCGGATTCCACGATGGACAGCCTGGAGATGGACTCCCTCGCCGTCGCCGAGTTCGCCGTCCTCATCAGGGAGGCGATGGACGGCGACAGGGACTTCGACAAGCTTCCCAAGGACGCCACCCTGGCCGACATCACGCGGTTCATCGACGTGACAGCCGGCAGCGGGGCGCTGTTGGGCGGCGAGGCACCGATGAGCAACACCCGATGAACAAGCCCGCGATTGCCGTGACCGGCCTGGGAATGATCACTCCGGTCGGCAACGACACCGAGTCCACCTGGAAAGGTGTGTGCGCCGGAGTCTCGCCGGTGCGTACCGTCGCGGCACTCGAAGGGTGTGCGATCGACTTCGCCTGTACGGTCGACGGCATCGATCTGGACGCCGCGATCGGCGGCCGTACCTCCTTCCGGATGGGGAAGTACGTCAAGTTCGCCGTTCTCGCCGCCCGGGAGGCGGTCGCCGACGCCGGACTCGACCCGGCGCAGTGGGAGGGCAGCAGGGTCGCGGTGGTCGTCGGCACCAGCAGCGGAGGCTCCGCCGCACTGACCGAGCAGGCCGTCGTGCTCGACCGGCACGGACCGGATGCCACCTCGCCGTCGGGCATCCTGCTCACCATTCCGAACATGCCCGCGGCCGAGATCGCCATCCAGCTGCGGGCCACCGGTCCCAGCCTGGCACCGTGCACCGCCTGCTCGTCCGGCGCCACCGCGCTGTCCGTCGCCCGCGATCTGCTGGTCACCGGACAGTGCGACATCGCGATCGCCGGAGCCACCGAGTCGATCGTCTACCCGGTCGCCATGGCCGGGTTCGCCCGGTCCGGAGCCGCGGCCCGGGCGGACGGCGTCCCGGCCAGGCGGTGCCGGCCCTTCGCGGCCGACCGTGCCGGGCTGGTCATGGGCGAGGGCGCCGCCGTCATGGTGCTGGAACGGGCGGACGACGCCGCCGCCCGGGGCGCCGCGCCGCGGGCACTGCTCGCGGGCACCGGAGCCACCACCGACGCACATCACCCCACCAGTCCGCACCCGTCCGGCGCGGTCGCCCGGGCCGCGGTCGAGGCCGCGCTGCGCGACGCGGGCTGGGCGGCCGAGGACGTCGAGCACGTCAACGCACACGGCACGGCGACACCGATCAACGACGCCACCGAGGCCGCCCTCATCGGCCGGGTCTACCCGCACCGGCCGCCCGTCACCGCCCCGAAGGGCGTACTCGGGCACTGCATGGGGGCGGCCGGAGCGATCGAGGCCGCACTGACTGTCCTGACGCTCCAACGCGGAGTCGTACCGCCGATCGCCAACCTGGACGCCCCGGCGCCCGAGTTCGACATCAACTGCGTCACCAAAGAACCCCTGCGGCGGCCCATCCGGCGCGCCGTCAGCCACTCCTTCGGCTTCGGTGGACACAACGCCGTGATCGCTCTTCAGCGTCTCTAGCGCTGTGGCCGGAAGGGTTTGCCGGGAAGCTCGCGGCGTCCGGTGCGGTGCATCGCAAGAGGGAGGATCTCCCCCTCGTACTGGACGCACTCGGGGTGATGCGACAACGCGGCGAGGTGCCGTGCCGGGCCTCGCGAGCCGGGGGCATCAGGCGGGTGGTGCGACGGACGGGACGGTCGAGGGTGTGGAAGACGTCGCCGCAGGGCTGCGCACATGCGGGCTCGCGGGGTGACGGACACCGAACGGGCCGCGGCGGTGGACGCGAGGCGGGCCTGCGAAGCAGCCGTGCGCAGCGGGAAGGGGGTATGGCTGCGCGGCGGAGCCCTGTGGGCCTGCGGCATCGCACTGCTCGTGCTGTCCGTCGCAGTCGCCGTCACCATCGGCCCCGGCCGTGCCCGTCCCGGACGCCGTCGTGGTTTCCGTGCCTACCCGGCCGCCGCGTCCGGCGGTGGTGTTCGGGCAAGTCCGTAATGGCGGTAGAGCTCCTCTTCCTCCGCCACGGACAGATGCGCGTCCGCGTCCACCCGAGGGGCTTCCTTGACGCGGTGCTTCGGATGCGAGATGTGCAGGTCGGAGCCCACTCGACGGGCGCCGACAAGAGGCACGAAGCTTTCCTTCATACCGAACAGGCCGGTTTTCACCGTGATCCAGTCCGGGCGGCCGGTGTTGTCGTCGACATACACCCGGCCCACACTGCCGATCTTCTCGCCCGCGGTGTCGTACACCGTCAGGCCGTCGAGCTCTCCGGAATCCGTGAAACCGTCAGCGGCTCCCATGGCCGATTCCTCCTCGCCAGGGCGCGCCCTGTGGCTGGGTTCATCAGGTGAGGCGCGTCCGATTTCCATCGCGCCTCGCCCGGATGGACGCTGCAACCTCCCCGCCCGTGGAGGCCGGCCGCCGCATGCTGGGCGCTTTGGCGGAGGCCGCCCGCCACAGCGGTGCGCACGCCGCCCTTGCGTTAGGCCAAATGGGTGAAGCGTGGGGAGTGGCCACGGCCCGGGCGGAGCAGCCGGACGACGATTTGACCAGCGCCCTGATCGCCGCCCGCGACGAGGGTGGCGGCCGGCTCGGTCAGCACGAGTTCATCGGCATCCTGCTCCTGGTGATCATCGCGGGGCACGGGACCACGCTGAACCCCATCAACTGCGGTATGACGGTGCCGTCGAGGGTGAGGTCGCGGGTCGGACAGCGGAACGGGAAGCAGCTGACCGGGCTGTCCCAGCACGGTGTCGGGACCGCGCTGCCCCACCGCGCGGGCTTCGTCGGCAACAGCACGGGGACGCTTCCGGTACGCCTCCGGCCCGGCACCGCGCCCGTCGCGGCCTGAGGGCCCCCGGCGCATATGATCGACGGGCCACGTGCCGACCGTCGTCCCGCCGTACTGCAGTGCCACCGGGGGTGCCTCATCCGTTCCGTACGCATCCGGCTGCCCGAACAGCGCGGTGAACTGCTGACCCGGCACGAGGACGGCCTGGACCTGCACCATTTGGTGTGGCGGCTCGGTCCGGGGTGGCGGGTGTGCAGCAGTGCCGTGCTCGGCGGAGGCATCGGCCCGCGTGCCTGGATCCTCAACGCCCAGGTGCCCGGCGGCTATCCGCGCCTGGATCCCGACCGCCATCTCGCCGAGATCGCCGCTGCGGAACGCCTCACCGGACCCGGCGCCGGACTGATGACGGCTGCCGATGTCACCGCGTACACAGTCGCGGCCGACGAGGGGGTGACGGCGACCGCCACCTGCGGACTCGGCGTACGCGGCTGGGCCGCCGCCCCGGCCGAGGGCACCGAGGGGCCGCCGCGGCCGGGCACGGTCAATATCGTCGTCACCCTGCCGGTGGCACTCTCCGACGCCGCACTCGTCAACGCGGTCGCCACTGCGACCGAGGCCAAGGTCCAGGCACTCCTGGACGCGCGACTCGACTGCTCCGGCACCCCCACCGACGCCGTCTGCATCGCCGCCCCCTCGCCGGGACCCGCTCCCGGTGAACCCTTTGCGGGACCGCGTTCCCGCTGGGGTGCGCGACTCGCCAGGGCCGTGCACGCTGCCGTCCTCGAAGGTGCGCTGCGGCAATCCTGAGAACCCACCGCGCCGCGAGCCGACCGGGGCGCGGGCGACAAAGGGAGTCCTCTCATGAGCTCAAGCGCTGCCGACGCCACCCAGCAGCGGCCGACCGTCGCTGTCCTCGGCACCGGAATCATGGGATCCGGCATGGCCCGGAGTCTGCTCCGGGCCGGGCTCGACGTCCGTGCCTGGAACCGTACGCAGGCCAAGGCGGCCCCGCTCGCCGCCGACGGTGCCAGGGTCACGGAGACTGCTGAGGAAGCCGTACGCGGCGCCGATGTCATCCTCACCATGCTCAACGACGGCCCCGCCGTCACCACCGCACTCGCCGCCGCGACTCCGGGGCTGCGCGCCGGTCAGGTCCTGCTCCAGAGCTCGACCGTAGGGATCGACGCCACCGCCGACCTCGTCCGGCGAGCGGCGGACTTGGGCCTTGTCTATCTCGATGCACCGGTCTCCGGTACCAAACAGCCCGCGGAACAGGGCGCGTTGACGGTCTTCGTGTCCGGTCCCTCCACCGCCCGAGCCACGGTGGACCCCGTGCTGGACGCGATCGGGCAGCGCACGATCTGGGTCGCCGAGGCCCCGGGAGCGGCCTCGCGGCTGAAGCTCGTGGTCAACACCTGGGTGATCACCATGGTCAACGGCATCGCGGAATGCCTCAACCTCGCCGAGGGACTGGAGATCGCCCCCCAGACGTTTCTCGACGTCATGAAGGGCGGCCCGCTGGACTCCGCCTATCTCCAGGGCAAGTCCGCCGCCGTCCTCTCCGGTGACCTCACCCCGAGCTTCTCCGTGTCCAACGCGCTCAAGGACAGCCGTCTCATCCTGGACGCGGCACAGATGTCTGGGGTGAGGCTGGACCTGGTTGCCGCGTCGGCCGACCGTTTCGCGCGCGCCGAGGCGGCAGGGCACGGCGGCGAGGACATGATCGCCACCTACTACGCGGGCCGTGCCGAGGAGGAGGGCGGCGACTGAGCACCGCCGATATCTGCGCAGGCAGGGCGCACCGGACGGCACAACCGCCCCACCGGTACGGGGGAGCCCGGTGGGGCGGTCGTCTTCAGACTGTCACAGCCGAGGGCGTATCGGGGCCGACCGGCGCATATCCAGCGGTAGTTGAGTCGAAATCGACGGTGCCCGACTGCGGACCGAGGCCCGGACGGCTCAGTCGCCCGCGGGTAACCGCCGACGGTGTGCACGGTCCTGACCCGACGGGCGAAGGCCTGACCGGCAACGGGTGGACCTGCGAACGGCGTGGACGTGGCGCGGGCACAAGCGCCGGCGCGAGAGCTACTGCGCCGTCACCGAACCGACTCGGTGCGAAAGGGAAGTCGGCGGCCGTCCTCCTTCCCTGCGGCGATCTCCGCGCACGTCCGGTTGTTAGGCTCCGATGGTGAAATTCGGCGTGAACATACTCAATTTCGGTGTCGGCACCACTCCGGCAAGCCTCCTTCAACAGGCCGTGGATGCCCGTGAGTTGGGGTATTCCTTCGCAATGATCTCCGATCACATCGCGGTCACCCCAGATGTACACGAGACGTATCCCGCCCCGTTCTACGACCAGTTCATACTCGCCGCGCACATCGCCGGGCGGGTACCCGGTCTGGTTCTCGGTACGACCGTCACCGTAATTCCGTACCGGCACCCTCTGCAGACGGCCCGGCTCGCCGCCAATATCGACAACCTGAACGCCGACGGGTTCATCCTCGGCGCGGGGATCGGCTGGTCCAGGGCCGAGTACGAGGCACTGGGCGTGCCCTTCGCCGAGCGGGGACGGATCACCGACGAGTACCTGGCCGCCATCCGCGCCGCATGGACCGAGGACCTCACGACGTTCCGGGGCGACCACGTCTCGTACCAGGGCGTGCGGACCGCGCCCGCGCCCGCATCCGCCCCCTGCCTGCCCGTCTGGGTCGGTGGCAACTCGGCCGCTGCCCAGCGCCGGGCCGCCCGGCTGGGTGAGGGCTGGCACCCGTACCGGCTGCCGCTCGATGCGATCCGGGCCGGGATACCGGTGATCACCGAGGAGGCCGAACGGGTCCGCCGCCCGGTTCCCGCGCTCGTGCCGCGGTTGCAGATCCGCGTCACCGACGCACTCCTCGGCAGTGAACGCCCCGCCGGGCACGGCACGATCGACCGCATCCGGGCTGATCTGTCGGAACTCGGCAAGCTGGGCGCCACCCATGTGCTGCTCGACGTCAACCCGGACACACCCGCCGAACGAGGCACCGCGGGCGACGACCGGAGGCTTCTCGAACTCCTCGTGAACAAGGTCGTGGACCCGGTCACGGGCGGCGTCCGCTGAATCATTGCGGCCCGACGAACACTCCATCCGCCGGGGAATACGTGCATGGAGAAAGACCTTGCTGCTGCTGTAGCGCCCCGGTGACCGGCCCGGCCGTCGGTGCCGTGAACCGGCGCTGCCATGTACAGGAGAAAGGGAGCTCATGCCCAAGGCGTATGTGTTCACCCGCAACGGCGGACCGGAGGTGGAGGCCCTCATCGAGCAGGACATGCCGGTGCCGGGCCCCGGCGAACTGCTCGTCGCCGTCCGGGCGGCCGGGGTCAACCCGGTCGACTGGAAGCTGCGTACGGGGTACACCAGGCCCGGCGGTGAGCCGCAGCCGTTTCCCACCGTCTTCGGCAGTGAGGCCGCCGGGGTCGTGGAGGGCGTGGGCCCGGACATCGAAGGATTCGCTGTCGGGGACGAGGTCTTCGGCAATCCGGTGACCGGCGGATACGCCGAGTACACGCTGCTGCCCGTCGCCGTGACCGCGCACAAGCCGGCCGAGCTGTCGTTCACCGACGCGGCCGTGCTACCGGTCGCGGCGGCCACCGCGCACGACGGCATCCGCCAGCTCGGACTCGCGCCCGGTTCGACCCTGCTGATCACCGGGGCCGGAGGCGGCGTCGGAACGGTCGCGGTACAGCTCGCCCGCCACGCCGGTGTCCATGTCATCGGTGCCGCGAGCGCGGCCAAGAAGAACTTCATCGAGTCGCTCGGCGCGGTGCACGTCGAATCCGGCGCCGGTCTCGCCGACCGGGTCCGGGCAGCAGCCCCCGACGGTATCGACGCGGTCTTCGACCTGGTCGGCGGCGAAACCCTGAGGGCCGTGGCCCCGCTGCTCACGGACCCGGCCACGCTGATCAGCGCCGGAGGCAAGCCACTGGCGGTGGAACTCGGCGGGGCGGCCGTCGCACGGGCCCGCACCGCGGCGGTCCTCGACGAAGTGGCGGACCTCGTCGTCACCGGAGCCCTGCGGACGCATGTGACCCGGACCTTCCCGCTCACCGAGGCGGGACAAGCGCTGCGCGCCGTGGAGAACGGACATGCGCGCGGGAAGATCGTGATCGAGGCGATCGCATGAGCGCGCCGCACGCCACTGCCGGTGACGCGCACCCGCTGGACAGCCCGGTTCGCGCCGCGCTGACCGGCCCGCACGCCCACTTCGCCGAGCGCCGCGGCCGCATCCTGCGCTACCCGGCGGACGTGGCCCCCTGGGTCGCGATCCCGGACGCGCCGGAGGCCGAGGACTGGGCCGACGCCGCGGCGCTCGCCGGACCCGGTGGTGCCGTCACCATCACGGCCTTTCGCGCTCCGCCGCCGGACGACTGGGAGATCACCTTCCACGCCGAGGGCGTCCAGCTCGTCGACGGCGGCGTCGAGGCGGCTCCGTTCGGGCAGGCCGTGCGGCTCGGTCCGGCCGATGTGCCCGAGATGCTCGACCTGGTCGCCCGCACCCGCCCGGGGCCGTTCCTGCCCCGTACGGTCCAGCTCGGCACCTACCTCGGCGTCCGGCGCGAAGGAGTGCTCGTCGCGATGGCGGGCGAGCGCCTCCACCTACCCGGCTGGAGCGAGATCAGCGGCGTCTGCACGGACGAGTCCGTGCGCGGGCAGGGGCTGGGCAGCGGGCTCGTCCTCGCCGTCGCCCACGAGATCAGGCAGCGCGGCGAAACACCGTTCCTGCACGCTTCCGCCTCCAACATCCATGCCGTCCGGCTCTACGAATCGCTGGGATTCGTGCTCCGCCGCCGGACGTCCTTCCTCTCGGCGTTCGTACCGGAACACCCGCCGACGCGCCTGCCGGGAACCGGCGGCGTGCGCCGCATCGACGACGCCCGTGCGGCAGCCGTGCGCTGAGCCGCAACACAGTGACCTGCGTCCCGGGACTTCCGGGCCGAAGGTCACTGCCATCTCCCGTTCCGGGACCTTCGGCGCACTCCAACAGGACGTAAGCCTCGTGTGCTGCCGCATGAGAACCGGATGGACTGGGAGTGAACGTCGGCGCGGGGCCGGCAGATCCCGGGAGGAATGGGCCGTGACGATCGGGCTCCAGCGCCAGGTGGCGACGCGTGGAGCGACGCTCCCGGGTACGGATGCGGGGGAGGAAGCCGTTTTCGCCCCCCGGATCGGGAACGGGGCCCTGTTCGGCGGGCTGGCACTGCTGACCGTCCTGGTCGGCATCCTCGACATCCGGACCGGCGACGAGCTGCGCCTCATACCGCTCCTCGTGGTCGTGCCCGCACTCGTCTCGGTCTTCGGAACGATCCGGCAGACCGTGGGCGTGGCCACTTGGATCATGACCGTCGTCGTCTGCTCCCGACTGGTGACCGGGGGGACGTTCTGGGACGTCACCAGCAGCGTCGCCTTCACCGTGCTGGCCTGTTTCCTGGGGGTCGGCTCCTGTGCGCTGCGGATTCGCCACGCCGCCGAGATAGCCAGGCTGCGCTCCGCGGCCGTCGCGCTCCAGCGGCAGATTCTGCGCCCGCTGCCCATCCTGACCGAGCAGATCTTCGCCCATGGCATCTATACGCCGATCGAGGAGGACCGCCTGGTCGGCGGTGACATCTACGAGGTCGTGCAGTCGCCGTACGGAACCCGGGTGATCATCGGAGATGTCCAGGGCAAGGGGCTCGCGGCGATCGGGGCAGGTTTCGCCGTGCTCGGAGCGTTCCGGGAGGCGGCCATTCGTGAGCCCACCCTGACCGGAGTGGTCGATGCGCTGGAGGACGCTGTCGCCCGGCACAACGTGTTCTCCGCCCAGACCGGAGAGACCGAACGCTTCGTCACCGCCCTGGTGCTCGGCTTCGACAGGGAGGACCGGGTACAGGTCGTCAACTGCGGCCATCTGCCGCCCCGGCTGCTGCATGACGACGTGGCCTGCCCGGTTCCGCTGCGCCGCACATCCGTTCCCCTGGGCATGGCGGAGCTCAGCACGGAAGCACGGGTCGCGGAATGGCTGGACTTCCCGCCCGGTGCCACGCTCCTGGTCTTCACCGACGGTGTCACCGAGGCCCGCGACGCATCGGGCGCCTTCTATCCGCTGGACGCCCGGCTGGGCCGTTGGGCAGAGCGCGGTCCGCGCGAGGTGCTGGACGCGCTCCACGCCGACCTGGAGTCCTTCTCCGGGGGCGTGCGACGCGACGACATCGCTGCCCTCGCCCTGCGCCGGGCACCGGCCGGCAGCCGCTACCGGCCCGTGGCAACCGGCCACGGTGCTCGCCGGGCCGCTGAGACGTTCAGCGACCGGTAGAGCGGCCGGCAGGACAACCGAACACTGATCCAATGTCCCAACGAGACTCCTGTCGCGCCGGTCTGCTGCCGTGGCGCAACAGCGTCCGCCGGGGCCAGGTGCCGGCGACCGGATTCGAGCAGTTGCACGCGAGCTTCTCGCCCGGCAAACGGAGCGAACTCAAGGAGCGCCGGAGCGCCCCGCTGCTGCGCGACGACAAGGAGGACGGCGCGCCGCCCCACCGCTGCACCGCCGACCTCGATGGCAGCCGGGCGATGGGCATCGCACGGGGCCTCGATGAGGGTGGGACCTGAGCGCACGGGTCACTGCGGGAGCGGCAGTGCCTTCCGTATCAGCGCGGTCCCGAGCCCTACCCAGACCGTGGCGAACAGCCATCCGGCGAGTACATCCGTCGCCCAGTGCACCCCGAGCAGAATCCGGCTCAGGCCGACGGCCGCGGCCCAGCAGACCGCCAGGAAGGCGACGACAGTACGGAGGGGGCGTGGCCCGGTCTCGCCGCGCGTCCGGAGACCGATGGCCGTGAGCAGCAGGCCGGCCATCAGCGCGGACGTCGTCGCGTGCCCGGAAGGGAAGGCGAAGCCCGAGGCGTGCGTGGCCCAGTCGCCCAGCGGCGGGCGGGGCCGGGCGATCAGCTCCATGAGGCTGTAGCGGACGCCCTGCGCGAGCAGCAGGAAGGCCAGTGCGCCTGCCGCGCACCCCAGCCGTCGGCGGGTGTCACGGCCGGCGATCAGCCCGGCGATGACCGCTGTCGCGTACGGGAACACTCCGGTCCCGGTGGCCGTGACGGCCCGGGCGCTCGCCACGAGGCCCGACGGCCGATACCGCAGGGACCAGTCGTGGGCGGCCCGGTCCAGGGCGGGCGGGGAGCCGTGCCGGGTGGCCAGGACGAGAGCCGCCAGCCCGATGAGTCCGAGCAGCCCCACGAGAACGGCTCCCAGCGGTGCGCGGAGCGGTAACGCGACGGATTCGGACCGGGCGCGCGCGACCGTCGACGCCTCCTCGGTCACCGTGTCGCCACCAGGGGGCGCAGCGGGCTTTCGCGCAGCCGGACCACGGCCGGGGCACAGCGTCGCGCCGCGACCGTCAGCGGCCAGGCGACGAGCGCGCCGGTGACCAGCCCGATCAGCACATCGTGCGGGTAGTGCACACCGATCCACACCCGGGACGCCGCCATCAGCAGAGCGGCAGGCACCGCTACCGCCCCGAGCCGACGGTTGGTCAGCCAGATCGCCATCGCCGCGGCTGCCGCGATGGCGGCGTGATTGCTGGGGAAGGACCAGTCACCGAGCGCGGGACATGCCTCCACTGTCACGACATGGAGGGTCTGGCACGGCCGTTGCTCATGGAACGCCGACTTCACCAGATCGTTGACGATGTACGCGGCCACCACGACGAGCGGGGTGCAGAGCGCCATGGCGGTACGGGCCGGGCCTGCGGAACGGGAGCGCCACCACGACACGAGCATCAGCAGGGCGAACAGGGCCAGCCCGTAGTCCGACCAGACGCGGATGGTGGAATCCAGAGCGGCGGGGGAGCGCTGGGCCAGCTCGGTGATCCAGGTGTACAGGCTGCCGTCGATCGAGGTGGCGGTGGAGGCGAGAAGCATCAGCTGTTGTCTCCTTCGGCGGTGCGCCGGCGGCGGGAGCGGAGCAGCTCGGCGGCGAGAGGGATGAGGGAGACCATGACCACGACAGCGACGATCGGCAGCAGATAACGGTCGACGTTGGGCACCGAGGACCCCAGCGCGTATCCCGCGAGGACCAGCCCCACGGTCCAGACCGTCCCGCCGACGACCTGCCACAGCGTGAAGAGCCCGGCAGGGACGTTGAGCGCCCCGGCCAGCGGGTTGAGCACCGTGCGTACGACGGGTACGAAGCGGGCCAGCACGATCGCCCGTGCATGCCCGTATCTGCCGAGCAGCTCCTCGGCGCGGGCGGCACCCTCGTGCAGCTGTTTGGCGCGGCTGCGGGCGAGCAGGGCCCGGCCACCGCGGCGACCGATCCAGTAGCCTGCCTGCGCACCGAGCAGCGCGCCGGCCAAGGCGGCGATCAGCACCTGCGGCAACGACAGCTCGACCGGACCGTGGGTGCCCGACACGCAGAGCAGGCCTGCCGTGAACAGCAGGGAATCGCCGGGCAGAAAGAAGCCGACGAGCAGTCCTGTCTCGGCGAAGAGCACGACGGCGATGCCGAGCGCACCGAACGCTCCGAGCAGTGAGCCCGCGTCGAGCAGGTTCACCGCTTGCGGCGCGGCCGCCAGTGAGAATACGGACACGGTGGAAGGTCTCCCATAATGGTGAGCGGGCGGCCCTGCGGAACGCCCGGACTGACTACAGTGATGTAGACGGTCTACATCACTGTAGACGCCTGAAGGGGGAGGAGAGTTCCCATGTCCCAGGTGAAGGGGATATCGAGCGGGGAACCCGACCCCCGCTCGTGCGACGAACCGGCCGGGCCGACAACGGGAGCCGGGCCGGAGCGTGCGCCGGAGCGCCCGTCACCGCACCACACCGCATCGGAGCGGCGCCCGTCCGGCGAGCTGGAGTCCACGATCCTGGCGGCCCTGTGGGCGGCCGAAACGCCCCTCACCCCAGGCCAGGTGCAGGGTGCCATCGGGGCGACGCTCGCCCGCACCACCGTCACGACGATCCTGTCGCGCCTGTACGAAAAGGGTACGGTCACCCGCACCCGGGCCGGCCGCGGATTTGCGTACACCCCCACCGAGGACGCGCCCGGGCTGACCGCCCGCCGGATGCACAGCGAACTGCAGAAGGAGGAGGACCGCAGCACGGTGCTGGCCCGATTCGTGTCACAGCTCACCGATGAGGACGAGCAGCTGCTCCGGGACCTGCTCGACGGAGAAGCCCGATGATCTATGCCGTGTGGGTTCCGCTGCTGATGCCCTTCGTCGCGGTACCCGCAGCCCGTCACCTGGCGGACGCCCTGTCGCCGGTGCGGGCCGTACGACTGCTCGCCTCGACGGGCATCGGCCTCGCCCTGTGCAGCCTGCTCGCCCTGGCCCTGCTGGTGGTGCCCGGCGCGACCCGGTTCTCCGCCGTCTCCGCCTTCGGTGAACTCGCCGGGCCGCTCTCCGACGCCGCTCCCGCCGTCGCCGTGCCCCTGGCGGCTGCCGCACTGGCGCTGCTCGCGGGCTGCGCCGCCGCCGTCGCCCGCACCACCCGCCGCCACTGGGCAGAGCTGCACCGGGCCGCACAGTCGCCCGACTGCGCCGGTGGCGAGCTGGCCATCCTGCGCGACAGCCGCCCCGACGCGTACGCGCTCCCCGGACGTCCAGGCACTCCCGGCCGGATCGTCGTCACCACGGGGATGCTGCGCGCCCTGGACCCCGCCGAACGCGACGCCCTGCTGGCACACGAACGCGCCCATCTCGCAGGCCACCACCACCTGTTCATCGCCGCCGCCGAAGTGGCCGCACTCTGCCACCCCGCACTGCGTTCCCTGCGTGCGCCCATGGGCTACGCCCTGGAGCGCTGCGCCGACGAGGCGGCCGCCTCCGCCGTCGGTGACCGAAGGGTCGCCGCCCGGGCCATCGGCCGAGCCGCCCTTGCCGCACGCGCCGCCGAAGGCGCACCGCAGCCTCGCCCGCGAGTGGCGCTCGCCGCAGCGGCCGGGCCCGTACCGCGCCGCGTCGCCGCACTCCTGGGCCGTAGCGTCCCGAGGCCCCGCGTCGGCCGGGCGGCCGCAGCGGCGCTGCTGGCCTGTCTGGTCGTCTCAGGCGCCGCCGTGCTCGACGCGACGAGCGATCTGCACAGGAGCATCGAGGCAGCACAGGGTGAGAGCGCGCAGCACTGATCTCCTCGACCGGCGATCTGCTGCCGCAGGCGGCCGTTTCTCCTGGGCCGGGCCCCCGGCCGTAGCTGCCCGAAAACTCGTGGGCGGCTCCAACGGCCGTGGTTACACTGGGCGCCATGGGTTCGTACTACTTCTTTCGCTGATTCTGGGCGCGGACGCCGCCGCGCGACGCTGAGCGTCGCCGGGTGACCCCAAGGGCCACCCCCGCGTGCCGCAGTCCCCTCCGCCCGTCCGACAGCCCCGCCCCGCCGCGCACCTTCATGCGCCGCCGAGGCATGTCACCTCAGGGAAAGCACCCATGCCCCCCAAGCACGCCCGCGCCCAGCTGACCATGAAGGACGTCTCCAAGAGATACGGAGACCGAACCGTCCTCGACCAGGTGTCGTTCACCGTCCGCCCCGGCGACAGAGTCGGAGTGATCGGCGAGAACGGTTCCGGGAAGTCCACGCTTCTTCGGCTGATCGCCGAAAGAGAGGTACCGGACAGCGGCGAGATCACCGTCCACTTCCCCGGCGGCACCGGCTACCTCTCCCAGACGCTCGCTCTCGCCCCGGGCCACACCGTCCAGGACGCCGTCGACATGGCCCTGGCCGAACTGCGCGAGCTGGAGCGGGACATCCGTACCGCCGAAGAAGCGCTCGCCGCCTCCGGGACTCCGGACGAATCCCGGCTCGCCACGTACGGCGATCTGCTGACGACGTACGAGGAACGCGGCGGATACCAGGCCGACTCCCGGGTCGACGCGGCCCTGCACGGCCTGGGACTCACCCACCTCACGCGCGAACGCCCCCTCGGCACGCTGTCCGGAGGCGAAAAGTCCAGGCTCGCGCTCGCCTGCGTACTGGCATCCGCCCCCGAACTTCTGCTGCTCGACGAGCCGACCAACCACCTCGACCTCCGTGCCACCATCTGGCTGGAGGACCACCTGCGCGCCCACCGCGGCACCGTCGTCGTCATCACCCACGACCGGACCTTCCTGGAGCGGACCACCACCGTCATCCTCGAGGTCGACCGTGACCTGCGCAGCGTCGTCCGGTACGGGGACGGCTGGGGCAACTACCGCACCGCGAAGGCGGCCGCCCGCCGCCGCTGGGCACAGGACCACCAGGAATGGCTGGACGAGGTGGCCCGAACCGAAGAACTCGTGAGCGCCGCAGGCCAGCGCCTCGCCGGTACGGGAAAGGACCCGGGCGAGGGCTGGGGCAAGCACCGGCGTTCGCACGAGGCCAAGTTGTCCGGGCAGGTCAGGGCCGCCAGAAGCCGGCTGGACGGGCTGCGCAGGGCACCCGTACCCGCCCCGCCCCTGCCCTTGCGTTTCTGCGCCGACATCGCCGTCACCGCCGACGGCGGTACGGACCCCGGACCCCTCGCCGCGCTCGACTCCGTCGTCGTCGGCGACCGGCTCCGCCTGTCCGCGCTGCGCGTGTACCCCGGGCAGCGCCTCCTGGTCACCGGCCCCAACGGCGCCGGGAAGTCCACCCTGTTGCGGGTCCTGGCCGGGGACCTTTCCCCCGACGAGGGCACGGTGTGCCGCCGGGCCAGGATCGGCTACCTCCCGCAGGAACTCCCTGCCCGGCCGACGCGCCGCACACTGCTGGCGACCTTCGCCGCAGGGCGGCCCGGCCACCCCGACGAGTACGCGGAGAGCCTCCTCGCCCTGGGTCTGTTCCGTCCCGAGGACTTGACGGTGTCGGTCGCCGCCCTCTCCGTCGGGCAGCAGCGACGGCTCGCACTGGCCCGCCTGGTCACCCGCCCGGCCGATCTGCTGGTGCTGGACGAACCGACGAACCACATCGCGCTCAGCCTGGTCGAGGAGGTGGAGGCGGCGCTCGCGGAGTTCCGGGGAGCCGTCGTCGTCGTCTCGCACGACCGCAGCTTCCGCCGCCGCTTCACCGGCGACAGGATGGAGCTGCACTGCGGCCACCCGGTCGGGAACGGTCCTGCGTGAGCCGGGGTGCGGTTGAACACCACCTGTACAGCCCGCAGATCAACCGCACAGACGGCGAAAAGCCCGCTCAGGGACCGTCCTGAGCGGGCGTCACCCTCCCGTTCTCCACGTGTTCCCGCAGCCGGTCGAGGAAGATCCGCTGGCCCGTGACGAGCCGCTCCGCGGCCTCCCGGGGCGTGCACCAGGCGAACCGGTCGATCTCCGGGAACTCGCGCAGCACACCGGACCCCCTCGGCCACTCCATGGTGAATGTCCCGGGAAAGGCCGCCGCGGCATCGAGATCCGCCTCCATCGCCCACACCACCACGGTCTTGCCACCGGACTGACGGGCCTCACCGAGCGCCACCCACTCACCGTCCGGTGCCGGACGGCCGAACTCCTCCTCGAACTCACGGCGGGCAGCGGTCGCGGGCTCCTCGTCAGGGCCGTACTCACCCTTGGGGATCGACCAGGCAGCACTCTCGCGGCCCGCCCAGAACGGGCCGCCCATATGCCCGATGAGCACCTCGAAACCGGCACTGTCTTCCGCGGCCCCCTCCAGTCGGCGGAACAGAAGAAGACCCGCACTGCGCGTGGCGCGCTTCTGGGACGGCATGCCGTCCAGTCTGCGTCCCGGTACCGTACGCCGCCACGGACGACACTCCTTGTCCGGTGATCACCGCAGTCATCGACTCGACGTTCCCTGTTTCCCCCGAGGTTCCCGATGCCCTCTGGTGCGTGGCTGTGCGCGCGGCCATGCTGTCCGCCGACAGCGCTTTCTGCCTGCGGGCCGGCCGCGCAACCATCGGAATTCCAGGAGGATTTGTGGTCCTTGGCATAGTCGGCAAGACGACCGGACCGCGCGGGAGGGCGGCACGACGGTACGGGACGGTCGCGCGACCGCTCGTGCTGCTGGCGACGGTGTCCGCGGTGACGATCGGCGCGATCTCTCCCGCCCTCGCCGATTCGACCCCCGACCCCCGCCCCCTCACCTCCGCCGAAGTCCTCAGACCGGTCGCCCCACCACCCGCGAGCAACCCGGCGGGGGAGACCGGATCCGTCGCGGACGGCGACGGCATCGAGACCGCACGTACCTCGCGCCCGATCGCCCCGGGCGTCCGTCTCGACTCGTACGACCGGCTCGAATCCGACAAGTGGCTGCGGGTCGACTCCCTCTCCGTCGACCTCGCCGGCACAGGCGTACAAGCCGACTACCTCTCCTCCGGCAAGGTCTCCGACCGGCGCACGGTCTCCGAACTCGCCGCCGAACTCGCCGCCGGACACGACGCCGGCCACGGCCGGCGCACTGTCGCCGCGGTCAACGCCGACTTCTTCGACATCAACCAGACCGGTGCCCCGGAAGGGATCGGCATCAAGGACGGGGCCACCGTCCAGTCGCCCGCCCCGGGAATCAACCGGGCCGTCGGCATCGGCCCCGACAGCGCAGGCCGCATCCTGAACCTGTACTTCGAAGGGACGCTCACCCTGCCTTCCGGGCAGCAGCCGCTCGCCGCGTACAACGCCGCCAATGTGCCGGCCGGGGGAGTCGGCGCGTACACCTCCGCATGGGGCACCGCCGACCGTGCCCTGACCGTGGACAAGGCAACCCCGGTCGCCGAAGCGGTCGTACGGGACGGCAAGGTCGTCTCCGTCTCGGACACCCCCGGATCGGGAGCCGTCCCCGACGACACCACCGTCCTGGTCGGCCGTGAAGCCGGGTCCGGCGCCGTCGACGCCCTGAAACCCGGCGACCCGGTGTCCCTGACCTACCGGGCACGCACCGACAGCGGAGCCGTGCCGCGCACCGCGGTCGGCGGCCGTGAACTTCTCGTCGCCGACGCAGTCGCGCAGAACCACGACGGCGAGGGCAACAACACCGCTGCGCCCCGTACCGCCGTCGGCTTCTCCAAGGACGGCCGGACCATGCAGATCCTCACCGTCGACGGGCGGCAGGCCGACAGTGGCGGCGTCACCCTCACCGAACTCGGTCTGATGATGCGCCACGCCGGCTCGTACAGCGCACTCAATCTGGACGGTGGCGGATCGTCGACCCTCGTCGCGCGCGAGCCCGGCAGCGACACGCTCCGGGTGGAGAACAGCCCGTCCGACGGCAGCGAACGCACCGTCCCCAACGGCCTCGCCCTCACCGCCCCCGACGGCAGCGGCCGGCTCAGGGGCTTCTGGGTCCAGCCCCGTACACCCGCCGGTTCCGCACCGGGCGTCGACCCCGTCAAGGGCGGCCACCCCGACCGCGTCTTCCCCGGACTCACCCGACAGCTCACCGCGACCGGATACGACGAGACGTACGGCCCCGCCGACGGCACCCCGCGCTGGCGTACGGTGCGAGGCGCCATCGGTGAGGTCGACGGCAACGGGCTCTTCACCGCCCGCCACAGCGGCACCACCGACGTACGCGCCGAACACGGATCAGTACGCGGCAGCACATCCCTGACCGTCCTCGACAAGCTCGCCCGGATCGAACCGATCACCCAGCGGGTGGGCCTCGCCGACGCCGAGGCCACCGGCTCGTTCGGCATCGTCGGACTCGACGCCCACGGCACCAGCGCCCCCGTCGAACCGCGGGACATCGCCCTCGACTACGATCACGCACTCTTCGACATCCGCGACGACGGCCAGGGCTCCTTCACCGTCACCTCACGCACCGGCGGCGGCGCCGGACAGATCAAGGCGACCGTGGCCAGCACCACCACCGTCCTCGCCGTCAGCGTCGGTCTCGCCGAGCAGGCCGTCTCCTCCTTCGACGACGCAGGGTCCTGGAAGTTCAGCCAAGCCCGGGCGAGCGGATCACTCGCTGCCACGCCCGACGGCCACACCGGCACCGGACTGAGGCTCACCTACGACTTCACCCAGTCCACCGCGACCCGCGCCGCCTACGCGGCCCCGCCCCAGCCGGTCACCGTGCCCGGCCAGCCCCAGTCGTTCAAGCTGTGGATCAAGGGCGACGGCAAGGGCGCCTGGCCGACCCTGCACCTCAAGGACGCCGCAGGCTCCGACCAGCTGTTGCGCGGACCGTACGTAACCTGGACCGGCTGGCGGCAGGCCACCTTCGCCGTACCGCCGGGAGCTGCCATGCCGCTCTCCGTGTCCCGCTTCTACCTCGCAGAGACAGCGGCGGCAAAGCAGTACACGGGCGAGATCGTCATCGACGAACTCACCGCCCAGGTGCCGCCCACCGTCGACCTACCCGAGCGGGCGGCTCCCACCGACCCGTTGATCGACCCGGCGGCCGTGACCGAGCGCAGGGACTGGCAGTTCGCGGTGATGTCCGACGCCCAGTTCGTCGCCCGCGACCCGGACAGTGCGATCGTCACCCAGGCACGGCGCACCCTGCGTGAGATCAAGGCGGCCCGCCCGGACTTCCTCGTGATCAACGGCGACCTCGTCGACGAGGGATCGCCCGCCGACCTGGCCTTCGCCCACCGGATCCTCAACCAGGAACTCGGTGACTCGCT
Source organism: Streptomyces sp. NPDC002785 (assembly GCF_040295565.1). Taxonomy (NCBI): domain Bacteria; kingdom Bacillati; phylum Actinomycetota; class Actinomycetes; order Kitasatosporales; family Streptomycetaceae; genus Streptomyces; species Streptomyces sp. NPDC002785. The sequence goes on from NZ_JBEOVN010000008.1 coordinate 83,600, forward strand.
GCCCTGGTACTACGTACCGGGCAATCACGAGGTGATGGGCGGCAGGATCGACAATTTCGTCACCGAATTCGGGCCCGCCCAGAGGACGTTCGACCACAAGGGCACCCGCTTCGTCACGCTCGACACCTCCAGCCTCAGCCTGCGCGGCGGGGGCTTCGCCCAGATCAAACAGCTTCGCGCCCAGCTGGACGCGGCGGCGAAGGACCGGACCGTGGACTCGGTCATGCTGATCCAGCACGTACCGCCGCGCGACCCGACCGTGCAGAACGGAAGCCGCCTCGGGGACCGTAAGGAGGCGGCCCTCGTCGAACACTGGCTCGCCGGCTTCCGCCGTACGACGGGCAAGGGGGCGGCCTTCGTCGGCAGCCATGTCGGGGTGTTCCACGCCTCGCATGTCGACGGAGTGCCGTATCTGATCAACGGCAACTCCGGCAAGGCACCGGCCGGGCCGACGGACGAGGGCGGCTTCACCGGCTGGTCGCTGGTCGGCGCCGACCACGTCACGTCCGGTGAACAGGCCGCAGCGCGACAGCGGCCGTGGCAGGGCGGGCCCGACTGGGTCTCCGTGCAGACACGTGCGCATGTCGACGCGCTGAAAATCGACGCACCCTCGGTGCTCGGCACCGGAAGCCGTACGAGAATCACGGCTACCGTCACCCAGGGCGCCCGCAGTGTCCCGGTAGGCTTCCCGCTGGCCGCGGACTGGACCGGATCCCCGAACGTCCACATCGGCGACCAGGACGACTCCCGCCACCGCCACACGGCGGTCCTCGACCCGTCCACCGGCACCCTCATCGCGCTCCGACCGGGCACGATCACGCTCGCCGTGACGGTCAACGGAACGACACAGAAGGTGCAGATTAGGATCGGGGCCGCGTCGGCGGCCTGACGGACCACGGGCCTGTCCGGCGAC